>JAHWJF010000095.1:0-3875 GCA_019348515.1 Chloroflexota bacterium
GCGCAGGCGACCAATGAGCGCAATCAGTTCGTCGCGGCTGGCGCCGTACAGATCGCGTGCGGGCTCCATTCCCGCAGCCTACCGCTTCTCCTCAACTCTGAACAGATACGACCGATGAAGGACCCGGCGTTTCTTGCACATCGATCGTATGATATGAGTTGTCGCTGAACGGGCTATGAGTAACAGTTTCGTCCGGAGTGGAGGAAGCGAAATGAACGTCCCTCGCATCGTTCGTGCTCTCGTCATCCTCGCCCTATTGCTAACGATGTCCGCAGGACTCACGCTTGGCTCCCTCACACAACCGGTTGCGGCGCGGAGTCAGGGCGAAGGGGAGCCGGTGCAGGGCGGTGTCTTGCACCTCTCGCTCGGCGAGGAGCCGGACCAGCTCGACCCGGCCCGCACAATCTCCCTCACCGCCTCTGACGTCATGCAGGTGGTCTACGACCGGCTGGTCTACATCGACGATGAGGGACTACCACAGCCGTGGATCGCCGAGTCCTGGGAGATCAGTGACGACGGGAAGGTCATTACCTTCAAGATCCGGGAGGGTATGAAATTCCATGACGGCACGGACGTCGACGCCAACGCCGTCAAGTTCACCTACGACCGGATTCTCGACCCGGAGATGGCTGCGCCCTACAAGTCGTTTGTGGAGACACTGGAGTCGGTCGAAGCGCCGGATGCGACGACGGCGGTCTTCACCTTCAGCGAGCCGTACGCGCCGTTCTTCACCAATAGCACCATCATCGGCATCGTTTCACCGGCGGCGGTCGAACAGTTCGGAGACGACTTCGGGCACAACCCGGTCGGCTCCGGTCCGTTCATGTTCAAGGAGTGGCAGCCGGGCACCAGGATCGTCTTCGAGCGCTTCCCCGACTACGTCAACTACCGTGAGGACGACACGAACAATGGCCCGGCGTACGTCGACAGCCTCGAGTACAACATCATCGGTGAAGCGGCCACTCGAACCGCGGCGTTCGAGAGCCAGGAGCTCGACTTGATCGACGTCGAGTTCGAGGACGTGGAGCGCTTCTCGCAGACACCCGGGCTCACCATCGTCTCGCTCGAGAATTCGAACAACATCAACTTCGTCGAATTCTCCGATCGCCCGCCCTTCGACAACGTGGCGTTCCGCAAGGCCATCAACTACGCGATCGACCGCGATGCCATCGTCGAGCTGACCTATCTCGGGAATGCCACGGTCAATCCATGCCCGGTCCCCGTCGGTAATGCCGCCTTCGACGCCGATCTTTGCGCCGAGCACGGCTACACCTTTGACCCTGACCGAGCCCGGGAGATGCTGGCCGAGGCCGGGCTGACCGACGGTGACGGCAACGGGTTCGTCGAGATGGACGGCGAGGAGCTGGCGGTCACGCTCTGGACCTACACCGGGTTCCCAGAGCGAGAGAAGGCCGTCGAGATCATGCAGGCCGACTTCAATGAGATCGGACTCAGGACCGATATTCAGTCAGTCGACTTCGGCGCGTTGCAGCCAATGCTGGAGAGTGGTGAAACCGGCATGGACTACATGCGCTGGACGCTTGTCGACCAATCGATCCTCTCAGCGATGTTCAAGTCGCCCGGCTGGACGCAGCAGACAAGCGATCCGGAGCTTGATGCTCTCCTTGACGTGGCCGACACGACGGTCGATCCGGCGGCGCGATTAGAGGCCTCGCACGCGGCGATGGTCTACATCCTCGACAACGCCATCATTGCCCCGATCGCCAGCGACTGGATCAACGTCGCCGCCCATGATTACGTTCAGAACTACCACTGGGACGCGCTGAACACCCCGCGGCTGAACGACGTCTGGCTCACCAGAGAGTAATTAGGCTATCGGCTATCGGCGACGAGGGTGATGGGTGATGGGTGATAGGGAGAACGAGACCGCTTCCTATCACCCAGTCCCCAGTCACCTGGGGTCCCCTTCACCACGAGCGCAGCGCGTAATCACCCATCACCCATCCGTAGCCGATAGCCAGCCGCCCAAAGGGGCCGTACTTCGTGACTGCCTATGTGATCCGTCGGTTGCTCCTGACCATTCCGGTCCTGTTCGCGATCGTGACCCTCGTCTTCGCGATCCGGCCGCTGGTGCCCGGGGACCCGGTCGAGATCATGCTCTTCGGACAGTCGGCAAATCCAGAGGTCATCGCGAATATTCGGGCGCAGCTCGGACTCGATAAGTCGATCCCGGAGCAGTACCTGCTCTACGTGAGCAACGTGCTGCGAGGTGACCTGGGAACGAGCATCACCACCCGTCAACCGGTGATCGAGGAGATCACGAACCGCTATCCGGCAACATTGCAGCTCGCGATCGGCGCGTTTCTCGTTTCGGGTATCGTCGGCCTCGGCTCCGGTATTCTGGCGGCGGTCTACAAGGATTCCCCGATCGACACCGTCGCCATGATCGTGGCCACCACCGGTATCTCCATGCCCGCCTTCTGGTTCGGGCTCCTCGCTATCTATCTCTTTTCCGTCAACCTCGGCTGGTTCTCGGTCATCCCCGATGGATCGCTCAAGTCGCTGGTCCTACCGGCACTGACCCTCGGCCTGATCGCGTCGTCGATTGTTGCCCGGCTCGTCCGCTCGGCGATGCTGGAGGTGCTCGGCCAGGAGTACGTGCAGACGGCTCGCGCGAAAGGACTGACTGAGCGGCGGGTCGTGATGCACCATGCCTTGCGGAATGCCGCGATTCCGGTTGTGACGATCGTCGGACTGCAGTTCGGGGGACTTCTGACCGGGGCCTTCATCATCGAGGCGGTCTTTGCCTGGCACGGCATCGGCGAGTTGGCGGTGCAGGCATTTGCCAAGCGGGATTTCCCCATGATCCAGGGCATCACCCTCGTCGTGGCCACGACCTATGTCCTCGTCAACCTCGTCGTCGACGTCATCTACGCGGCCCTCGATCCCCGGATCACCTATTCATGACTGCCTCAACGCTGACCACCTCATTGTCGCCGCGGTCCACGGCGATCCGCTTCGGCCCGCTCGACTTCTTGCGGCGGCTCTTCCGCACCACGCAGGCGCAGATCGGTGGCGCCATCGTGTTGCTGCTGCTGCTCACGGCAGTGTTCGCCCCGCTCGTCGCCCCATATGACCCCTACGAGCTGCGCGTCGGGAGCGCCAAGGATCCGCCGTCGCCGGCCTATCCGTTTGGCACCGACGATCTCGGCCGCGACATGCTGAGCCGGATCATGTACGGCGCGCGGATCACGGTCCAAATTGGAACGATTAGCGTCGCCCTCGCGCTCGGCATTGGTGTGACGATTGGGCTCGTGGCCGGATTCTACGGGGGCTGGATCGACTCGCTCCTGATGCGCTTCACCGACATCATGCTCGCCTTTCCAGGATTCCTGTTGACGCTGGCCATCGTGGCCGTACTGGGACCCGGTCTCACCAACGCCATGATCGCCGTCGGGGTTGGAGCCTTCCCCGGGTTCGCCCGGCTGGTGCGCGGCTCGGTGCTCTCGATCCGGGAGACGGAGTACGTGACCGCGGAGCGGGTGCTAGGGGCGACTCCAACCCGCATCATGCGTAGCTCGATCCTGCCGAACGTCCTGGCCCCGATCATCGTCCTCGCCACCCTCGCCTTCCCCCTGGCGGTGCTCGATGCCGCGGCCCTCTCCTTTCTCGGTCTCGGCGCACAGCCCCCGACACCGGAGTGGGGAGCCCTGCTGGTCGATGGACGTAACTACCTCCGCACCGCGCCCCATCTGGTCAACATCCCCGGTCTGGCAATTTTCATCACCGTGCTCGGCTTCAACCTCATCGGCAACAACCTGCGCGACGTCCTCGATCCCCGGCTTCGCGCGAGGTAGATTGGCAACAAGACTCCCCGATGGCGCTGCTTCTCAGCGCTGATTGCGCATCTCGGT
>JAHWJF010000095.1:3975-9238 GCA_019348515.1 Chloroflexota bacterium
TGGCAACAAGACTCCCCGATGGCGCTGCTTCTCAGCGCTGATTGCGCATCTCGGTTCGCAATCTCCAAGGAGAAGGTCAGGCGATTCTGGAGTGCCTCGGGAGCGAGTGGCGGTTGGGGCGACGCCTACACGTGCGTCGCCCGGTTCATGAGACCGCGGCATGCCGGTTTCCCACCTTCGCTGAGCGCTCAATTACGTAGGTGGCATTAGAAGAGGAGCGGGCGGCAACGATAACCGTAGGGGCGACGCCCGCGTCGCCCGCGGCGCTGCTGGGTCCCGATCAGCCAGTCCACCACTCAGTGACCGAGCAATCTCTACCCGGCGTGGCGAAACCCGGCCTGCCGCATCTCCAATGGCGGCGCATCGGAGAAGGAGCGCGCTTCAACCACCTCGGCGATAAAGATCACCGAGTCCCCCGCCGGCGATTCCGATTGCACGTCGCAGACGACATAGCCGAGGCTGTCGGCGAGGGCCGGCACGCCGCTTTCGGTGTCGACGACGGCGAGATCGAGGGTGGCGTATTTGTCGCCGGCGCGGGCCTTGGGACGGCCGAGCGCCCCGGCAAGCGCTTTCTGGCTCTCGTCGAGGGGACAGATCGCAAAGCGTCCGCTAGCGCGAATGAGGGGCAGCGTGGAGCTGTCGTTCTCGACAGAGAGCATCACCAGCGGCGGCTCGAACGACGCCTGGCTCAGCCAGTTGGCGGTGAAGACGCCGCGCTCGCCATCGTGGGCGGCGGTCACCGCATAGAGCCCGTAGGTGAAGTCCCGCAGGACCTTTTTCTTCGCCGCCTGGTCCAGTTCCATAGGTTCCATCCTCATCGAGTCGGACGTGGCCATCGTGCAAATCTACCGCGTGAACCGGTCAGACATCGGTATCGCAGACTGGTGCTCATGGCCAAGACATTTGGCAGCAATACACGATGGTGTCATCCCGAGGAACTACAAGGTGCACGAGGGATCTCGTCAACCAGCGGAGTGAGTCCCGTTGCTATTGACGAATCCTGTGATCCCCGATGAAGTGAATCGAAGCGCTGCAGCGCCGCCATCAACGCGCCACCGGTGAAGACAAAGGCGGATGCCACCGCCAGGGCGGGCGTGAAATCCTGGGCGCGACTCGCTATGAGCCCGGCTAGCACCGGCCCGATCATCTGGCCGACGCCAAAGACGGCGGTGAGCAGCCCGATCAGACGGGCCGAACCGCCGGGGGACAGGCTCCCTGCCAGCGTGAGGGTGAGGACCGTGATCCCGGCGAACGTGCCGCCGAAAAACACCGCCGAGGCGAACGCGGCCTCAGCACCCCCCAGAATGGGCAGCACGATCCCCACGGCCTGGACCAGATAGGCGTACGTCAGGGTCCGGGCGTATCCCACACGTACGGCCAGCGTGCCCCATAGAACCGCGGATGGGATGACCGCCAGCCCGACGACGATCCAGACGTCGGCCCCGATCCCCTGCAACCCCGGCGTGCGATCGACGATCGCCACCAGGAAGGTGCCGGTGACGATATAGCCGATCCCCTCCAGGAAGTAGGCCACGAAGAGGAAAGCGAATGCCGCTGGCATGGCGTTGGGTTGCGCTGGCGGGAACGCGGCAGGCGGTGTGTTCTCAGGCTGGGCGAGGGGCAACCAGCGCCAGCAGGGGTAGATCGCAACGGTGGCAAGGAGGGCCAGCGCGAGCCATTCCCCGCGCCAGTTCAGGATCTCGCCGGTCGCGCGCACCACGATGCCGGAGGTGACGATGCCGAGACCAACCCCACTGAAGAGCCAGCCGGAGCGCGACGCCCGTCCCTGGCGTCGCAGGTCATCCAGCACCAGACCGGAGGCGAGCACGAGCACCCCCGCGCTGGCGAGTCCGGAGAGAAAGCGGACGACGCTCCAGGCGACGAGGCCATTCGTCACCGCCATCATGGCGGTTGTCACCGCAACCGCGACGGCGGATACACGGAGGACACGAGCCCGTGCGGGTCCGGGTACGGCGACCGCGACCAGGAGCGCGCCCACCAGATAGCCGCCGTAATTGGCGGCGGCGAGAAGCCCCGCCTGGGCGGCGTCGAGCCCCTCCGCCTCCTGCATGGTGGGCAGGATCGGGGTGTAGGCGAAGCGGCCAATGCCCATCGCCGCCGCGAGGGCCAGGATGCCGCCGAGCAAGGGGCGGAGAGGTGGTATATGCCACGTCGACGCCGGCATGGACATTTTCCCGAAGTGCCAGTCTAGGTGAGGACCATGTTCTAGAAGAGGGCGACGCATTCTCCTTCCGGGCCAGTATCCCGCACTGCTTCGAGAACGCCACGCCGCACCGCTGCTCCGACCTCGCTATCCCCGACCATGCCCCGCGTGGTTGATAGACCGGCGATCGTCTTACCCCGGCCTTCGCCGCACACTGGTGCCTGGCGTGGATAGCCGCGTCGGTTCCGAATTGCTCGAACTGCCCATCGCTCCGCAAAAGGGGGATTGACAAAGCGGCGCGCAGGGTGTACGTTCACCCTAAGCCAAACGCGGACAGGAGCGATTCTGGAAGCGGGCGGCGAGCAAACGCCGACGTGGCTGGCGCGCAAGCGCAAGACTTGTCGGCGTTTTGCTGTGTCCTTTGTAAGTGCTCCGATTGGCGTCTGCCTGAACCGATCTCCTCCCGCCGCGTCTTCCCCGCCTCCCGTCCAAATGGATGGGGAGCCCATTGGGCCGCGGAAGGGGGGTGAGTTGCTGCCAAGTCCCTCGAACCCGCTCAAGCGACAAAGAATCTGCTCTTCCCGGTTCCTCAGAAGTTCAAACTCTTCACGTTCTTCGAACAGTCTTTTTCGTCGTCTGGGATCAGTTCGAGGGTTGCCGAATACGAAGCCCCAACCCAGTCTTACGCCGGTTGTCGCGGCAGGATCTTGAGATATGTGAGGCGGGATGTAAGGGTCCGCTCACCATATACTGGTCAGGAAATCGGCACGAGTGAGACGCTCGTTAGACGAAAGACCCCCTGGTGTCCCCAGATCGAAGCGGAAACGCTCCGATCCCGGAAGCGCCTCGGGAGGATGAATCGTCAGGAGGCTAGGCATCGCTGAGCCGCGCAATTGCGGCCAGGGCGTTACCGATTCGTCCCCGCAGGGCCGCCGCTTCTTCTGGAGTCCAATCGTAGAAGCCCTTCCCGGTCTTCAAACCGAGCTCGCCCCGCGCCACCTTCTCTCGCAAGCTCAGCGGCGGCTCGGTGGAGCGCTCGATGACAGGAAAGAGCTGATCGGCAACCGCCAGGGTCAGATCCCAGCCAGCGGCTTCGAAGACCTCGAACACGCCGGCCACCGCGAGGCGCCTGCCAAAGCTCGTCTTGATGATCGTATCCACGTCCCGCGGGCTGGCGATGCCGGCGTCAACGATGGCCAGCGCCTCCCGCAAGAGTGCCATCTGGAGACGGTTGCCGACGAAACCGGGCGCTTCCCGTTGCACGACGGCCGGGCTCTTGCCAATGCCTTCGTAGAGCGCGCGCATGGTCGCCACGGTTTCGTCATTAGTCAGGTCGCCTCGCACCAGCTCGACGAGCGGTAGGAGGTACGGCGGGTTGAAGTAGTGAGCCACAAGCACCCGTTCCGGCCGGGTGGTGGCCGCCGCCAGCAGGCTTGGCATGAAGGTCGAGGTGTTGGAGGCGAATATGGCGTGCCGCGGGGCCCAGGCGTCGATGTCGCGGAAGACCGTCCGCTTGACCTCGATGTTCTCACTGACCGCCTCGATGACCAGATCCGCACCGGCGACGGCCGATCGGAGATCGGTACCCATGGCGATCCGCGCTGGAGCACCAGCGGCCTCTTTGGCGGTGATGCGGCCAATGTCGACGAGGCGAGCCAGCCCTTCGGTAATACCGCCTCTCGCCCGCTCCAGCTGGGACTGGTCACGGTCGTGCAGGGTGATGTCATACCCGTACGCGGCGAGCTCGAGGGCGATACCATGGCCCATCAGCCCGGCTCCGACCACCGCGATGTGCTGGATGCTGCTCGTCGTCATCCCTGGCTGGATCCTCTCTCCCAAGCGTCGGCAACACGGCGTGAACAGCATCGGTCAAAGACAATCGTCATGACAACACGCGCCGCATCCCCGACCACGGTGGCGCTGGCAATACCGCTGAACAGGTCCACCCGTCGTTGACGCATCTGTCCAACTCACCTTTTACCATGATCAGATGACGAGGAACCGGCATGCGGGAGCATGAGCGGATGACGCCAGAACACGAGGGATTCGAGGCGTTGCTGCGCCAGGCACGGGGCGGACCCTGATGTGCTCGGGGTCGTGCTCACGGGATCGCATGCCCAGGGGCTGGCAACACCCTGGTCCGACTATGACGTTCGATTGATTCTGCGCGACGAAGCGGACGACGGTGCGCCGTCGCGGTATCAGGAGGACGCGTTCCCGAACGTCGATCTGCGCGTGATGTTCCTTCGCGACTTCACGGCATACGCCGGGTGGGACACACCCTTCGCCTGGGACCGCTATAGCTTCGCCCACGCCCAGGTCCTGGTGGATCGCACCGGGATCGTCAGCGCGCTCGTTGAGGAGAAGGGACGCATCGCGGTGGAGCATCAATCCCCGTACGTGCGTAGTGAGCTTGACGCCTTCATCAACAGTGTCTACCGCTCGCTCAAATGCCACCGGAAGGGGAACGCGCTCTGTACGCGACTGGAAGCGAGCGAGGCCGTGCAGCACGGGCTGGCCGTCATCTTTGCCCTCGAGGGCCGTATCCGACCCTATCCCGTCGCCCTCGCGCACGAGCTCAGCGCGTACCCGCCCCGAAACTTTCCGGTCACCGGCGACGACTTGCTCGAGCTTATCGCGGCGATTGTCGAGCGTGGCGATGCCAACGCGTTGCAACGACTCTTCTCGGCAATTCTGGATCAAACCCGGTTGGGCGGACACGGCGATGTGATCGACGCCTGGGGGAACGATATTGCCTGGATGCAGATGGCCTCGGGGCGCGGCGGATCGGCGCCGAGGTCCGGCCCCAACTCCGGGCGGTGTTGATGTGGTAGCACACGGGCGGGAATCGACAGCCTGGGTCGCCCGCTCGTCCGTGCCCGGCAACACATCTCACGTCTGCGGGGATGGCGCGTCATTCTCACCAGGGCCGAGAGGAATTCGGTGTCTATGCCGCGACTTGTGTCGCATAGCCAACTCAAGGGTCTCTCGACCTTAACTTTGCGCCACAGACTTTGCGACGCTGAGGTGCCACACTAGGTCTATCTCCGGCACCGGACGCCGGGCCGGAACGCGCCGCCGCGACGGGTCGTTTGTATT
>JAHWJF010000489.1:0-1062 GCA_019348515.1 Chloroflexota bacterium
GCGGGCGTGAAAGGATTCAACGAGATGCTGCTCGAGCGCTTCTCTACCCCGGGGCTGGCGCAGGTGGCCTATATCGTCGCTGATCCTCAGCGAGGGGCCTCCGCGGTGATCGATCCCCGCCGCGACATTGATGACTACCTCACCTGGGCCCTGGACCATGACATGGAGATCGTCGCCATCCTCGAGACCCACGTCCACGCCGATTTCGTGAGCGGCGCCCGGCAGCTCGCCGCCGCGACCGGCGCCCCCATCTACGCGGGACGGCTCGGCGAGTCTGCTTTTCCTCATGTGCCGATCAACGATGGTGACGCAATCTCCATCGGACGTCTGAGATTGGAGGCGCTTCGGACGCCGGGTCATACCCCGGAGCACATCTCGTACCTGCTGTTCGACCAAGCCGTGGGCATGAGCCCGGTGGCGCTCTTCTCTGGGGATGCGCTCTTTGCCGGCGAGATCGGCCGCCCCGATCTCCTGGGAGCGAACAAGACCGGGGAACTGGTGGAGCAGCTCTACGAAACGGTTCACCAGTGGCTGGCAAGTCTTCCAGAGAATCTCGTGGTCTACCCGGGACACGGCGCCGGTTCACCGTGCGGCAAGAAGATCGGCGATGCCGCGCACACGACGATTGGGCAGGAAAAGCGGTTCAACTACGCGTTTCAGACGACTGGCCTGGAGCAATTCGCCCGTGTGGTGATGGACGGGATGCCGAAGCCACCCGCGTACTACCCAGCGCTCAAGCGCATCAACAAAGCCGGACCGCCTCTGCTTGGCGACCTCCCTGGTGGAAGGCCGGTTTCCGCGGACGAATTAGTGAAGTTGCAGAAGGACGGGGCGCTCCTGATCGACGCGCGGACCGCCGCCGAATTCGCGGTGGCGCACATCGCGGGATCGGTCAACGTCGGTCTTGGCGGCAGCTTCGCGATCTGGGCCGGCTGGCTAACTCCGTACGACCGGCAGGTGGTCCTGATCCTCCCCAACGACGAATGCTTCGTGGACGCGAAAACGGAGTTGCACCGCATTGGGGTCGATGAGATTGCGGGCTACCTGCAAGGAGGTCTTCGT
>JAHWJF010000489.1:1162-2672 GCA_019348515.1 Chloroflexota bacterium
AGCAGAGTCAACGGTGCCGGCGGGTAGATCCGTCGGGACAGCGATTGGGAGTGTGAGCGAGATGACAGGCAAACTGGTTGGTCCCTGGAACAGCGCGTCACGGGGACCCGTGGCGCCAGAGACAACGGTCGACGAGTTGGTGAGCAACCTCGCCACGAGGTCAGTTCAGGTGGTCGACGTGCGCGAGCCGGAGGAATGGGTCTCCGGTTACATCCAAGGCAGTGTCCTGATGCCGATGGGTGAGGTACAGCAGCGGCATAGGGAGTTGGATCCAGCGTTACCAGTGGTAACCGTCTGCCACAGTGGAGTGCGAAGCCTGTTCAGCGCCGAAGAGCTCATTGCCGCTGGCTTTGCCGATGTCCGGAGTCTCTCTGGGGGCATGGTCGCCTGGGTCGAGGCAGGGCAACCGGTCGAGGGCTATCACCCTACCGAGTGAGCACCGCGCGCTGAACCGCGGAAGCATGGGCGGCCGCTTCCATCTGATCCGAAAGAAGGGTCAGATCGACGAAGCCGTGGCGGCGTTCCAGCGCCCGCGCCACGAGCCAGTCGGCCAGCACCGGATTTTTCGGCAGTAGCGACCCATGAAGGTAGCAGCCGACGGCGTAGCGATAGATCGCGCCCTCGGTGCCGTCGCGCCCGTTGTTCCCGCGCCCGGTTCGGACGCGTCCCATCGGCTCGACGCCCGGCCCGAGGGTCGTCAGCCCGCTGTGATTTTCGAATCCGACTAAATCACCCCACCGGCTCTCGACGACCACATTGCCAATGAAACGGTCCGGTCCAGCCACACTGACGGCATCGAACAGGCCGATGCCCGGCAACGGCTCCGCATCGTGGGGCCGGTACTCGTGGCCGAGAAGTTGGTAGCCGCCGCAAACCGCGAGCATGGCGGCGCCGTCGTCGATAGCCGCACGTAAGGTCTCACCCTTGGCGCCTTGAAGGTCGCGGGCGACAGCGGCTTGCTCCTGGTCCTGGCCACCACCCCAGAAAAACAGGTCGATATCGGGCGGAATCGGTTGTCCCATCCCGATCTCACGTACGTCGACCGGTATCCCTCGCCACTCCGCACGCCGGCGCAGGGCGATCACATTCCCGCGGTCGCCGTAGATATTCATCTTCGAGGCGTAGAGCCAGCCGATCGTCAACCGCATGTCCATGTGATGCGCCCTCACTGTTCCCAGAAGTGATCGACCGCGCCGCGGTCGGCGAGCGTCTGGCGTAACCCAAGCAGTGCCGTATAGGTCAGCAGGACGTAACCCGACGCTCTCTCGCCAAGACTGTTGACAAACGCGTCGAGCCCGCCGGATAGGTCCGCTGGCAACGGCACGATGCGCTCCGGTGGCACTCCGGCGTATTTCAGCCGGTTCGCCATGTCCGCGCCACGGACCCCGGTCGTGAAGAGTGGCGCCGGACCTTCACAGAGCATCTCGAAATCGACGTCCCAGAGCCACGAGACATCTCGCCCGTCCGCCGCGAGGTCGTTGATGGCAATCAGTGTCGGCACCGTGAGACC
>JAHWJF010000096.1 GCA_019348515.1 Chloroflexota bacterium
CATCGGAATCCTGGCCGGTAAGCTTCATGCTCGCACGGTATTACGTGCGCGGGCGTGATGGGTCGCGCACCGACGCGATGGCGAACCGGTTCGCGGCGCTGGTGGGTGAGGAATCGGACGATGAGCGATTGGCGTACTACCGGGGAGACATTCAGGGGATGGCGACGCGAATTGCCCGTGTTTGCGAACCGGAGACCGCCAACCGCATAGCGATGATCGTTGCCAATCGTTTCCCGGTGGAATCGTCCGGCGGAGAGGTCGGCGCTCCCAACTAATTGTTTGAGACTGGGGTCAATCAGTCCCTGGATAGACGAACATCACCGCCCGGCCCGCACTTTGCTACAGTGCCGGGAAGATTCGTGGGTTTTTGTTGGGCCGCGCAAGAGCCCAGCGTCTTGCCAAGCGCCCGGAGGACAGCGTGGACATCATTCTTCCCGTCGCCGGTTTCGGCACGCGCCTGCGTCCGCAGACGTGGACCAAGCCGAAACCATTGGTCAGCGTAGCCGGCAAGCCGATGCTCGAGCATGTATTGGACCGGGTTCTCCCGCTGAGTCCCGAAAAGGTTGTGTTCATCACCGGCTTTCTCGGTGAGCAGATCGAGGTCTGGGCGCGGGATAACCTCGAAGTGCCAGTCGCGTTCGTGGAGCAGCCGGAGATGCGTGGTCAGACGGATGCCATCCTCCGCACCCGCGATCTGGTCGACGGTGAGGCGCTCATCCTCTTTCCCGACATGCTCTTCGAAGCCGATTTTTCGCCCCTTCGGAACGTCGATGCCGACGTCGTGATGTTTACGAAGGAAGTGGATGATCCATCCGCCCTCGGTATCGCCGTCGTCGAGGATGGCCGCATCGTCCGCCTCGTCGAGAAACCGCAAGAGCCAATCTCGAATCTGGCGGTGATCGGCATCTATTTTGTGAAACACATGCCCGATCTCTTCGCTGCAATTGAAGAGCAGATGCGCCGCGGCCTGTCCCTCAAGAACGAGTACTTCATCGCCGACGCCATCCAGATCATGATCGAAGGCGGGGCAAAGGTGGTTCCCATGCCGGTCACGGAGTGGGAGGATTGCGGCAATGCGGAGACCTTGCTGAGCACCAATCGCTACCTGCTGAGTCGGCAAAACGCCGAAGTGAGCCCCCGTGACGGTTCAGCGATCGTAGCGCCCTCCTACATTGCCGAAGACGCGGTTGTCGAGAACTCGGTGGTCGGCCCCTTCGCGAGTATTGGGCCGGGCGTCACGGTTCGTGACAGTCTCATTCGCGATAGCATCGTCGAAGAACGCGCCTTGATCAGCGATGCCTTGCTGGACAGGTCGATAGTCGGACGCCGCGCGCGCGTCAATGGCTTGGCCCGAGGTCTCAACGTTGGTGATGACGCGGTCGTCGGCGCATGACCAGCGAGACGACTGCCGGTCGCTGGCTCGAGCTCACGGTGACGTGCGACAGCGAAGCAGTCGAGCCGGTCTCCGAGCTCTTCTCCTCGTACGGATTCAATCAGGGCGTCGCAATCGAGGAAGCATTCACGCAGGACCCGGACGGAGATAACTTCGCCGTCGATCCATCGCGTCCGGTGGTGGTCCGGACGTTTCTCAATGCGAGTGACACCGCTCCCAGAACTATCGACGACATCCGACATGCTCTCTGGCACCTCGGCCAGTTGCGGTCAATCAGTGAGCTGAGCGTCACTGAACGCGAGGAGGAAGACTGGGCGAACGCCTGGAAAGCGCACTACAGCGTCCATCGCGTTGGGCGGCGGGTTCTGGTGAAGGCGCCCTGGCATGACTACGACCCGGCTTCGGGCGAGGTCGTCATCGAGCTGGACCCTGGCATGGCTTTCGGGACTGGACTCCATCCGTCAACTCAGCTCTCGATGATTGCCATTGAAGATGAGCTCAGCCCAGGAGCATCCGTCCTCGATGTAGGAATCGGCTCCGGCGTTCTTGCGACCGGGGCCGCCCTGCTTGGCGCCGGTGCGGTGGACGGAGTCGACGTCGAACCGGTCGCGGTCCGTTCCGCGCGGGAGAACGCCGAGCGCAATGGGGTCGGCGCAATCGTCCACGTCGAACAGGGCAGTGTCGGTCCCGGCGAGCCGTTTCAAGGCGAGTACGATCTCGTGGTCGCCAACATCATCGCCCGCGTTCTGATTGCATTGGCGCCGGGGTTGACGAACGCGGTCCGTCCCGGCGGAACCCTAATTCTCGGGGGGATCATCGATGTCAAGGAGGCGGCAGTACGCGATGCGTTCGCCGCGACGGGTCTCGCCCTCGTGCGGCGAGAGGAGCGTGAGGACTGGGTCGTCCTGGTATTGCGAAAGGCGACGTGACCACAAGCCCTTGCGTGGCCCGGTCCTATACTGCGAGCATGATCAGTTCGACAGTGGCGAGCACGAGCGATGAACAGGGCGCTTGACAACCCAGTGGGCCTTCCCGGTGAGCCCGTCTTACCCGAGACCCCGCATGAGCTTCCGTTCGATCGCGGCGTTGTCGATGCGCTCGTCGACCGTATCCGAGGGGGCGAGCGCGTCGACTTGCTGGAGGCCGTCCTTGATGCCATCGATTGGTCGGCGTTCGTAACGGCCGAAGGCGAGCCGCTCGACGAGGCTGGCCGTGAGGACCTGCGATCGTATTATGGGCAGAAGTGGGTGGACATCGGGCCGCTCTTTCTCGCTGAACTGCTCTCTACCGAGTTCATGACCGAGCAGCGGGCCCGCGGCGACGTCCTCTTTTCGGACCGGCTGTTACAGCTTGGCCGCAACGAGCCGGATCTTTGGCACGAAATTCGCCAGTTCTTCCGACGCAAAGAGATGGTCACCGCACTGCTCGCGGCAGCCCACGATCCGAGAGACGGCTCAAGTGCCGCGAGTCCCGAGGATGATGACGAGGAGGATCTCTGGGAATGACGCCGATTTGCGTTGTCGGCGGTGGCGGATATGTTGGGCTCGGCTACGCGGTCGCCCTGGCTGAGCTTGGGCATCAGGTAGTTGGACTCGATATCGACGCGGATCGCGTCGAACGCCTGAACCGCGGTGATAGTCCCATCTACGAGGCCGGGCTCCCAGAGATGCTTCGCCGCACCCTCGATGCCGGCCGTCTCCGCTTCACGACCGACTACGCTGAGGCGGTACCCGGGAGCGACATCGTTTTTCTCTGCACCGGGACCCCATCCCTATCCGACGGGGAGGCCGACCTACGACAGGTGCGGGCAGCCGCGGCGTCAATCGGCGTACACCTGCAACCGGGAACGAAGACGGTCATCGTGAACAAGAGCACCATGCCCGTGGGAACCGCCGAGCGCGTTGCTGGCATCGTGGCTGAGCACGCGCCACAATCGGCGGATTTCGCGGTCGTCAGCAACCCGGAGTTCTTGCGTGAAGGGCGGGTGCTCCACGACATCCTGCATCCCGACCGGATCGTGCTCGGTGGCGATGATGCCGATGCCCTGGCGGCCGTGACCTCCCTCTACGAACCGCTCGGCGCGCCGATCATGCAGACCGACCACCGGTCGGCAGAGCTGATCAAGTACGCCGCGAACGCGTTTCTGGCTACCAAGATCTCCTTCATCAACGATATCGCGCGCCTCTGCGAGCGACTGGGTGCAGACGTCACCGTAGTGGCCAAGGGAATCGGCGCCGACGAACGCATAGGTCCCCGCTTTCTGCATGCGGGAATCGGCTTTGGCGGTTCTTGCTTCCCCAAAGACGTCGGGGCCCTGACCCGGATGGCTGAGGGCGCCGGTCTTCACCCGGGTCTCCTGCGATCAGTCCTGGAAATCAATCGCGAGGCACAGCGCCGTTTCGTCGCTCGCGCCGACGAACTGCTTGGGGGGCTGGACGGACGGGAGATCGCGGTCTGGGGATTGGCATTCAAGGAAGGCACCGACGATCTCCGAGATTCGCCCGCGGTCGAGGTGGTCAGGCTCCTGGCCGAGCGAGGCGCGGCCGTTCGGGCTCATGATCCAGCGGCGCTCCCGAACGCGGCGGCGCGATTACCGGAAATCGTGCTCCGGGAAGATCCGTACGATGCCGCGGAAGGCGCTGACGCGGTGGCGCTTTGCACCCCCTGGCCGGAGTACACGGCGATCGATTTCGACCGGCTAAAACGAGTTATGGGCGGCGATCTGCTGCTCGACGGCAGAAATATGCTCGATGCGGCAAAAGTGGAAGCCGCCGGTCTCCGATACGTTGGAATTGGACGCGGCACACGACCGACCCCAACACAAGCCGTCGTTCAGGCGGTCCCACTCCGCTCGTCGTAGCCACGGCCGCCGCGAGAATTGCCGGTGACTGGAATGGCCCATCGTCGCAAAGGGAGCGGAGCTACCCGAGCGTCAGATCCAACCTTCTCGGACAGCGTTTGCTACGACACACTCGCTGGTTGGCGGGAGCGAGCCGCGTCGAGTGCCAGCGCGGCGATGTTGGCCATCGCTTGAGCGAGATCGAGCTCCCCCTGGTCGAGGTCGAACGGCTCACCGTTCCGGTCCGCGATAATGACGCCGAGATATCGGTCACCAAGCCGGATGGGCGCGATCAAGAGCGAGTTGACATTGAGTGTTGCCACCCCAGGAACGGGGCGTGCACTCAGATCCTCAACTACGGCCCGTGGAGGACGGGAGATTTCAAGCATCAGCGGTGAACCGTCCATCGTCGTCTCATCTGGCAACTCGGTAAGCGGCGGCCCATAGCTGGCGAGGCGAAGTGTTCTACCGTTCGGTTCATCAACCACCCGGATCGCAACGCGCCGCATGCCGAGGGCGCTGGCCAGCCTGTCAGCGAGGAGACTGAAGAACTCATCGCGCGACATTTCGGCAGCCGCGGCAAACAGTGTCTCGGACAGGGAGGCCAATCGGCTGGCGAGGTCGACGCGCTCAGCGGAAGCGAGATCGAGCAGCGCTGGCGTCGCCTCCGGATTCGGCTCGCGGCGCCGGTACTTACGCGGGGCGCGTTCCCGCATTGGCCGCCACTCGCGGAGATCCTCCGAGGTGATCAGCGCCATCCGTCCCAGGCGCGTAGCGGGAAGCTTGCCGCGGCGCACGGCGCGAGAAACGGTATGGTAGGAGACTCCCTTGAGTCGTGCCGCCTCCGCCATGGTGTAGACATCGCCAGTACCAGTGACTTCGTTCACTCGAGACTCCTTCATGCGGTTATCCACCGTTTGCACGGATCGTCGGTAAGCGGTGGGCGGGCTCAGCGGCGGTGACGAGGAGGCATGGCGCAAACGAATGGTACACCTCCCCGCCAGATACCTCCTTCTCCAGCGGTTGCCCTCCAACGTCATCCGAACGCGAATGCGAAAGGTAGCTTTGGATTGCCGGACAGGTTTGGGATCCTGACCGCCGCAACGGACGCTGCAACCGTTACAGCCTTACTTCCGTTCGGTATGCGCCGACTCTCTTTTCAGCGCTATCGCGGATTGACCGCAATTCGCGTGCCGACTAGGATGCGCCCGGTCCGGCCGGTCCTGTCGCCGAGGAGGCAAAATGCCGAAGTTCGCAGCCAATCTGTCGATGCTCTTTACAGAGCATCCATTTCTAGAACGCTTTGAGCGCGCCAAGGCGGCCGGGTTTCAGGCCGTGGAGTTCCTGTTCCCCTATGAATACGAGATTGCCGCAATCGCACGCGAGTTGAGGCGCAATGAGCTGGAGCAGGTCCTGTTCAATCTTCCGGCGGGCAACTTCGCGGCCGGTGATCGGGGAATGGCCAACGATCCAAGACGGATAGAGGAATTCCGCGCCGGTGTCGAGGAGGCTCTCAAGATCGCAAACGAGCTCCGGTGCGGGCGGCTAAATTGTCTGGCGGGATTGCGGCTCTCCGACGTGCCAGAGGCAACGCAGACCGCGACCCTGGTTGAGAACCTGCGCTTTGCCGCTGATTCCGCCGCACGAGCGGGAGTGCTTCAGGTGGTCGAGCCGCTCAATGCGTTCGACGCGCCCGGGTACTTTCTACCAACTCCTGAGTCCGGCTTTGCGATAGTGGAGCAAGCGGCCCATCCCAATCTCTTGCTGCAGTATGACGTCTATCACTCGCAGCGCATGAGCGGGAACCTGGTGGCGACAATCACCGCCCGCATCGGATTGATCGGTCACGTGCAAATCGCCGACAGCCCCGCCCGGAATGAGCCCGGAACCGGCGAGATCAACTACCCCTACGTGCTTCAGGCCCTTGATGATGCGGGATACGATGGATGGGTTAGCCTGGAATACCGGCCGCGGGACACGACGGAGTCGTCCCTGGCATGGTTGACGGAGATGGGGTTCTGGCCAGCGGCATCCGCACGAATATGACGAGGGGGACGTGATGGCAGATTTCGAGGGCATGCCAATTGGGTTCATCGGGCTTGGCATCATGGGCAAGCCGATGGCCAGAAACCTCGCGGCGGCCGGCTACACGCTGGTCATCTACAACCGAAGCCAGGATGACATTGACACGCTGCTCGCGGAAGGCGGTCAGTTCCAGGCAGCCGGAAGTCCATGCGACGTGGCTGAACGGACCAAAGCGGTCATCACCATGCTTCCCGATTCCCCCGACGTGCGCGACGTCGTTCTCGGCGACAACGGGGTGCTCCCCGCCCTCGGCACAGGTCATCTGCTGATCGACATGAGCACGATCGCGCCCGCCACCGCCGTCGAGGTCAATGGGGCCGTACGCGAGCGCGGAGCGCGCGCCCTGGACGCCCCCGTCAGCGGCGGCGACAAGGGGGCTATAGCCGGCACCTTGAGCATCATGGTCGGAGGCGATGCCGAAGATGTGCAACGCGCGATGCCGCTCTTCGAGGCGATGGGGAAGACCATTGTCCACGTGGGTGGCGCGGGCGCCGGCCAGATCGTCAAGGCCTGCAATCAGGTGGTCGTTGCGGTCAATTACGCGGCCGTCAGCGAGGCCCTGGTCCTTGGGGCCAAGGCAGGCGTCGATCCAGACAAGATCGTGCAGGTCCTCTCCGGTGGGCTCGCCGCCAGCCGTGTGCTCGAGTTGAAGGGCCAGACGATGATCGCTCATCAGTTTGCCCCTGGATTTCGCACCGACCTGCATCGCAAGGACCTCGGAATCGCGCTGTCCACCGCTGGCGCCAACTCGGTTCCCACCCCTATCACCGCCCTGGTCACTCAGCTTTTCGAAGCGCTGGCGGCGGCGGGCACTGGGGATCTCGACCACAGTGCCCTGGTGACGGTGTACGAGGAGATGGCGAAGTTCACTATCGGTGATATGGGGTAGTTACTGTGTCGCGCCGCTCTACGGGTGACGTAGCCCCGCTTCACGTTGACCCCGCCGTTCGTGGCAGACTCTCCAGGTGAGGATGACGCGGCGTCCGGTCTCACCTGTTTCCCAGTCGTGATGACCCAGGCGCGACATCAGTACGGAGACCCCGATGACGATTGAGGGCGCCCGGCGGCCGGGTGCGCCGCTCTTCGATAATGCCTCTCGCGCCTATGACGCGCTGCTCGTTCTGTCATTCGGCGGCCCCGAGGGCATGGACGATGTGCTTCCGTTTCTCGAGAACGTCACCAGGGGCCGGAACATTCCCCGGCACCGGCTGGAAGAGGTCGCCGAGCATTACTACCACTTTGGCGGCGCCAGCCCGATCAACGCCCAGAATCGGGCTCTTATCGCCGCGCTCGAGCAAGAGCTTACTGACCACGGCATCGCTCTCCCGGTGTACTTCGGGAACCGCAACTGGCATCCCATGCTGCGCGACACCATTACCGCGATGCGTGCCGACGGGGTGAACCACGTCCTCGTCTTCGTCACATCGGCCTACAGCTCCTACTCCGGTTGCCGTCAATATCGTGAAGACGTTATGACGGCCCTCGACGTGCTTGGCGAGCGAGGTATGCGATTCGACAAGATCCGCGTGTTCTACAACCATCCCGGGTTTATCGAGCCGATGGCGAAACGACTGCGACAGGCAATGGACTCAGTGCCGCAGGATCGCCGTGACGCGGCTGAGGTGGTCTTCACCGCACACAGCATCCCGGTCTCCATGGCGAAAGGCAGTGCCTACGAACGTCAACTGCGTGAGGCCAGCAGGCTCGTGGCGGACCTGGCCGGCGCCGCCCGCTATCGACTCGCCTGGCAGAGTCGGAGCGGTCCACCGCACGTTCCGTGGTTGGAACCGGATATCCTGGAGGAACTTGATGGATTGCGCGAGTCCGGCACGAGCGATGTGATTGTCGTGCCGATTGGTTTCATCTCGGACCACCTCGAAGTGCTCTTCGACCTCGACGTCGAGGCCCAGGAGCGAGCCAGCGAGCTTGGCATGACGATGATTCGTGTTCCGGCGGTCGGTACCGATCCGGTCTTCGTCGCCATGATCCGGGAACTGATCGAGGAGCGCCTGCAGGAGAATCCTGTGCGCAGATCGCTCGGCGCCCTCGGTCCCAGCCATGACGTGTGCCCTCTCAACTGCTGCCGGCTCGGCGAGCGTCGCACCGATGCGCCTCTGAAGCGCGAACCGGCAGTCGCCTGAGCCGGGTAGTTGACCGCATCGTCGAACGTCGGAGAGCGCCGCATGGAAAGTCCACTTCCCATTACCCAGGCCGACGCCGTCGTCATCGGCGCGGGAGCCTTCGGCCTCAGTGTCGGGTACCAGCTTGCCGCGCAGGGCGTGGGCCAGGTCGTGGTGCTGGACCGGTTCGCCCCGGGCTCTCAGACTTCGCCGCGCGCGGCCGGTCTCTACAAGCTCATCCAGGCTGATGAAACGCTCACCCGTCTCGCCCAATCGAGCATCGAGGTCATTCGCGGATTCAGCGACGCCAGCGGCGTCCCGTTGTCGTACGTACAGTCCGGAAGCATCCTTGCCGCACGCACCCCGGAGCACGCCGCGCTTATCGACGAGGAGGCGGAAGCGGCAGCCGGCTGGGGCATCGAGTTAGAGAAGGTCGACGGCGAGGGGATGCATCGCCTTGCGCCCTACCTCACCGGACGCGGTATCCGGGCTGCCTACTTCATACCTGGGGATATCTACATCGAGGAGCCACGCTTCCTCCTCGAGGCCTACATGACCGCAATCGACACGCTCGGGTCATTCGTCATCGGGGAAGCACCCGTAACCGGAATCACCCTGGAGCAGGGCGAGATCGTTGGTGTTTCGACTCCACGCGGCGACATCACTACCCCTGTTGTGGTCGACGCCGCGGGAGCCTGGGCGCGTGGCGTGGGTGAACTCGCAGGAGTCGAGGTGCCCGTGGCGCCGGTCCGGCACCAACTCCTCATCACGCACCCGATTGCGGGGATG
>JAHWJF010000097.1 GCA_019348515.1 Chloroflexota bacterium
TAGTCGTTTGTATTACGAGCCACCGACGTCCGAAATCCCAGGGGTTGTACTCCGTCCAAGATGCTGCCTCTGCTGCCATGATTGCTGCCAAACGCGACGATAGGTGAAGGGATTAGACGGTAGCCGATGGATTCGGTACATCTAAAATCGTGACCAGATGGGACTTTTCGATACCGACTGACACCAGGCGTCACGACCAGAACCTGCTTCCCAAGCAGGCTGTCGCGGGTTCGAGTCCCGTCCCCCGCTCCCCTACAATCGCCTGACCAAGCCTGGCGATGTCGGAGCGGGTCGTGCGACCCGACGAGGCCGGGCTCTACGCAGCCGACCTGCCGGACCTCCGTGGCGGACTGATCCTTGGGGTGACCCGGGGGAAGGAACGATGCCCGTTCCACCGTCTGCGCGACTTCCCCTTGCAGCCGGGAGACCACATTGTCTATCTAGCAGGGGATCGCGACTGCGCCGATGACGTCGGGCTGCCCTAATCGGCACAGGCGCATCAACGTCATGTGCCTGTTCGGGGACGCGGGCATTCCGTCAGACGTAGTGGTACCGGCAGTGCGGCCCATGAGCCATGAGTATTCACGTCGTCGAGAATCAGGGCGACCCCGTCTACCGCTTCAACCGTAGTTTCGAGTCCTGTCCGCCGACCAACGAAACAGACTAAAGCATTCCTCGGTCGCCGCTTCAGCCGCTGCCAATCGGTTCGCAGCCGATGCCGTCTCCGTCGTGATCCAGACCCTGGGGATCGGGGGCAACCACGGTGAACCGCCGCTCGTCGGTGATCGCACATCCCTGGTCGAATGGTGGACCGGGTGGGATACATGTGCGCTCGTCGGGGTATGCCGGATCGCACCCGGTCCTGACCGGCTCGGGTTCCCGCGACCGGGTGACCGTGGGAAGCGACGTGATGCTGCGTTGAGGATCGAGGGAAGGAAGGGAGGCTGCCGCATAGCCAGCCCGCGGCGGCGTGGTTTCGGCCCGAGCCGCGGTTTCAGATTGCACTGGACTCGTCGGCAGGGTGGCAATGGACCGTTTCGTCGGCAGCGTGGACGGCGCCATCGGCAACGTCGACGGTGCGATTGGCAGGGCCTGGGTTGTCTCCTCACCCGTGATTGGAGCCGCCGATTCGTTGACTGATGTGCCAAAGAGAATGAATCCGGCGAGACCAAGCGCGACGAGGACGAGGCGCGTTTTCACGGAGAGCTCCTTCGCGGGGTATTGAAGCCAGTCCCGTATCCCCGATAAAGCAGGATTCGCGCCATCCCGCATCCGGCGCAACCGTTGCCGAGCAGACGGTCGCCGCGTTAGCAGACGGCCGTTTCCGGCTAGCGGATAGTCGAGGGCAGAATATGCATTTGGCTGCGGTACTTGGCCACGGTCCGGCGTGCAATGCGAATCCCGTGATCGTGAAGCCGGTCGCTTATCTGCGCATCGCTCAGTGCGTTGCCGGTGGCGCACTCGTCGCTGATGATCTGCTGAATGACGTGTTTGATGCTGAGCGAGGCCGCGAAAAGATCGCTCATGGGGATGACTTTGCGGGACGGAAGCATGATGAACTTGCCGGCCACAGCGCGACTGCATGTCGATTCGTGGACACCGAGCGCGTTCGCGACCTCGCTGCGCGTTAGGGGCCGCAGACCACGGGCGTCTCCTCGGATATACGCCTCCTGGTAGGCGCAGACGTACTCGGCGACTCGGAGCAGCGTTTGCTTCCGTTGCCGGACGGCCCAGATGAACTGTTGAGCGCGGGCGACTTGCGCCTTGGCGTGGGAAACGGTCTCGTGATCCACACTGGCTGGGTCAACGACATCGGTCTGTTTCTTGGCGGCGTCAGGTTTAGCGATCGCCCGGTAGAACTCATCGGTGTGTAAACGGTCGTAGATGGCGTTCGGCACTTCGATCCAGAGTTGGTCGCCTTCTATGCTGACCACGACATCGGGTACGACGTGTCCCCCGCTCGATGGTGCGGTCCAGGTGGCTGACTGATGCGACTGCAGTGGGTGGGGAGTGAGTTGGTCGCGAATGAACGCCTGGGCAGCCTCAACCTCCTCTGGCTCGACGTCGAGGGCGCGGGCAATGCGGGCGATTCTCTTGGAGCCGAGTGATTCCAGATGATCTTCAACAATCGGCTTCACGACATCAGGAACATGGATGCCCTCGGCCAGCAGATAGTCGATCTGGAGCAGGAGTGACTCCTGGAGGGACCGTGCGCCAACGCCGGGTGGCGCCATCTCCTGGATCGTCCGCAGCACGCGCTCCACAAGCTCCAGCGACGCGCCTGACTCGGCCGCTATCTCATCGATCTCAAGGGATAGGAATCCCCGCTCGTCGATGGCATCGACCAGGATGAGCGCGATCGCCCGCTCAAGCGTGTCACCCAACGTGGCCAGCGCGGACTCGAGGATTTGTTCGCGAACATCCGTCGCCGAGGCAATCAGGGTCATGGGATCAAAGTCTGGATCTGCTGTACTGGGAGCGCGATATTCGGTTTCAATACGCGGCATGGTCTCGTCAGAGCGGGTAACGGTCGGGGGTTCGGGGGGGCGGGAGCGGCAGCTGGCGCACGGTTCGCCACCAGTGCGGCGTCCACAGACCGGGCAGACGACGCAGTCATCCAGCTCCAGCGCCGGGTTCTCCTCGATCGCTTCACCAATGGCTGCTTCCAGCTCTGTCTGCGAGAGGCTGAGAATGTGATTGGCTTGCATCAGTAACGGGGAGAAGCTCTGCTGGAATTCGACGTTCTGCTCCATATGCGTGCTCTGGGTCTGCATCATTTCTCGCTCGCTCATCTCTCTTGGAACTGACTGCCAACCGGTTGGTAGTGCGGACCAATCACTCGCGCCAAACGCTTGCTGACTGAACTTGGTGGCAGCGAATCACGGTACGATCCACGCCTCGCAGGCGCGTGCTTCAATGAGCCGTCTTCCGGTTCAGTCGGCACGCGACGGGCAAGAGAGGAGTCACAGGCGCGGTCGACAGAGCCGCGGTTCTACCGTTGTGCGGGTCCACATTAGCAAATATCGTGCCAACTGCCAATGGCGGAATCTTTGACCCGAATGAGGAAAGGTCCGGGTTCGATCGAACCCGGACCTTTCCCACCGCTCACGGGCTATGTTTTGGGGTTAGGGAGACGTCTGACCGTAGCCTGCGTCTCTGGAGAAGTTCTGAGGGGGTGACCGCGGAAGTCGCTAGGCACCCTGCTGAGGACTAAAGTTAACGCGTCGGGGAGCCCGTGAGTATCTCGCAAGGGTGGCCGCCTGCCGGACACCCTGATGTTGGGTTAGCGCATCTCCCAGGATCGGGTGACCATCTTCTGGGTAGCCTCCACGGCGGTGTTATTCGCCTGATGCCCGTCTTTCTGTAGTTCGCGGATCACCACTCCTGGCATGATCTCGTTGATTCGCATGATGGCCCGGGCATGATCCTGAAGGTGTCTCTCGGCTAACGACGCAACCCGTTGGTCACCGAGCGCCGTCGCGGTGGTATGCAGCATGGAATAGCTGATCGCCGCCAGGCTGAAGGCCGCGTAGTCATCGCGCAACGACTTGGAAATGCCTTCGGTGCGCACGAGGTCGATGATGCCGGCAGCCTTGCCAAGCAACGCGGAACCGGCCTCCTTGATCGGGCTACCGATGGTCTTGCCCGTTTCCTCTTCCAGCGCTTTGAGGGTGTCGCGATGCGCTTTGATCGTGTCGTGGAAGTCTTGGACCGCGGCCAGCGCCACCGGATCGTCGGTGACCTCTTTGAGCTGCCGATCGAGCGCCTCCTCGATATGCGACTCGAGAGCGGCCATGTCGCCAACGTAGTCCGCAACCGTCTTGCGATGTTTCTCCTGAACCTCGTCGGCGTTCATCGTCGTATTCGCCATACTGCCTCCCTTCCGTACAACGGCTATCTCGGGATAGTGTCCTAATCGGTGGCGGCCGGACCTGATCCTGTTTTCCCTGATGCCTGTTGCGCCTGCCTCAGACCGTCGGTGATGTTCTTCATGGCTTCATCGATCGTAATCTCCGAAGCCTGCGCGGCGGATCGGATAGAGTCCAGCGTGAGATGGCGCAAGTCACCGTGGTCCTCGTTCAACTCAGCGCACCCGCAATCGAGACACATTGGCGCTTCCCTCATAGCCAACAGGCCATCCGCACACATGAAGTCGCGGGGCAGTTTTGTTCTGCTGCCCTTCTTCGCACATGTCATGCCACGTGGCGGGGAGACGCCGCGTCTCTTGCATTTGCTGTCGCAATTGCGCGAAGGTGGTAGAGTCGAGGCAAAGCGCATTACCGAACGCTGATCCGTGGAGAGAGCGTGACGTACCGGATATTGATTGCAGACGACAGTGACGCAATACGCGACGTGCTGCGCGAAGCACTCGTCGATGAAGGCTACGACGTTTCCGAGGCCGCCTCGGGCGATGAGGTGCTTGCGGAGTTCAACGGCAACGAGGACCCCAAACCAGACTTGGTGCTGATGGACATTCGGATGCCCGGAAAGGACGGGCTCGAGGTTCTCCGCACCCTACGGCTCTCCCGCGATGCCGAGCTGCCGATCATCGTGATGACGGCGTTTGGGTCCGCTTCGACTGCCATCGAAGCCATGAAACTCGGCGCCTTCGACTATATCGCCAAGCCGTTCGAGCTCGAGGAGGTGACCGTCACCGTCGAGCGCTTTTTCGAGCGACAAGATCTGAGCGACCGGGTGGTTCGGCTCATCGCCGAGAGCAACCGTGACGAAATTCTCATCGGTGACAGTCCTGTCATGCAGGACGTATACAAGACGGTCGGACGAGTGGCGCGGTCCGACGCGACCGTCCTGGTGTCCGGCGAGACGGGGACCGGCAAGGAGCTCGTAGCGACGGTCCTCCACCGCAACTCCACCTACTCCGCCGGACCCCTGATCAAAGTCAACTGCGCCGCATTGCCGGAGACCCTTCTGGAAAGTGAGCTGTTCGGGCACGAGAAGGGCGCATTTACGGGAGCAGTGGCCCAACGCAAAGGCCGCTTTGAGCTAGCGAACAAGGGAACGATCTTTCTCGACGAAGTGGGGGAGATGACGCTTTCTACCCAGAAGAAGCTGCTTCGCGTGCTCCAGGAACGGGAGTTTGAGCGCGTTGGCGGCACGAACAGCATCAAGGTCGACACGAGAGTCGTGGCCGCGACGAACAAGGATCTCCCGCGCGAGATAGACGCGGGAAACTTCCGCGAGGATCTCTACTACCGGCTCAACGTCATTGCTATCGAGTTGCCGCCTCTGCGGGAACGGCGATCGGACATTCCTCTCCTGGTCGAGCATTTCCTGAATAAGCACCGATACGGGCGAGGATCGGCCCCGGCTCGAATCAGCCAGGAAGCGATGAGCAGGCTTCTGGCGCATGATTGGCCGGGCAATGTGCGGGAACTGGAGAACACGATCGAGCGCGCCGTCATCATGGCGCGAGGCGGCATCATCGCGGCCGACCATGTGACGTTTCCCGGTCAGGAGACGCGCCGGCCGGTCGACGTGACCCAGGCCATCGCCGACGGTACGACGCTCGATGCGTTCTTGAAGGATATGGAGTCGAGGTATCTGCGAGAGGCACTGAGGCAAGCGGGAGACAGCCAGACGGTTGCGGCGGGCCTCATTGGAATTGATCCCGAAGAACTGCGCCACCGGATAGAGCGTACAGAGCTCAGTTAGGCTGACTGCTTCCATGCCGCCGCTCGGATTCCTGGTTTGGGACTCAACGTAGAGAACGCTGTCGATGATGACGAGTGGCACGAGGCGTGCAGGAATCGTTGTCAGCGGGAACGCGCCTCGTGGCCGACTGTGGCCCGTACTGGTTGACGAGGCGGTAGTCGGAAGTCAGGTCGTGAGCCGCATGGTGCTGGTCGTCGACGATGATGAGGGCGTGCGTGCCGTCATGGCGACTGCCCTGGAAGACGATGGATGGCGGGTGGAGACTGCCGAAAATGGCCGTACCGCCCTGGAGACGCTCGTCTGGGCGCGCCCCGACGCGATTATTCTCGATCTCCGCATGCCGGTCATGGACGGGCTCACGTTTGCCGAGCAGTACCGGGGCTTCCCAGAGCCGAGAGCGCCGCTCATCCTGATCTCCGCGACGGTTACGCAGTCGGCGGTGCAAGCCACCGGCGCGGTGACCGGGCTCCGCAAACCGGTTGACCTCAACGTTCTCCTCGATACTGTGCGCCAGCACGCGACTGATGTGAGCAACGCGTAACATTCTCGGGCACACACAACGAGGGCCGCTGTTACGCGGCCCTCGTTTCGTTTTGAGACGATTTAGCGTGTCGCGACGACGGTTCTCGACCCTGGCAGTACCATCCGCTCATTGCGTCCGACCATGCCGCCGAGGGTTGCGGCGGCAATCGCCAGGATAATGGCAATCGTTGTGCCCCATGCGCCCGGACCAGCGGCCTCAGCCGCTGTTTCAGCGGCCTCTTGGGCTTCCGGTGGCACCGCGGCGGCGGGATCCTCGACCGCCTCGGTCGCGGTGTTCTCCGCGTCCGCCGGCACAGCAACCGCACCTTCCTCCACGGCCTCCATTGCCGCCGGACCAGCAGCCCCCGCAATATCAGCAACGGTGCCCGCGAAGAACCCGAGAGCGCCTGTCAGGGCGGTCGTCGCCAGCCAGAGAAGCAGTAGCAGTGTGGCCGCACCGGTCACAAACCCGTTGAGCGGACCATCCGAGTCGGACATGGTTGCCGCGGAACGCGCGGCCATCCAGCCCCCAACGAAGAAGGCGACGAGGAGCGTCAGCCCGCCCCAGATTCCAGCCGCGGTCCCCCATGTTCCTGGGTCATCGTCTCCGCCAAGGGCGCTGAGCCCGAGGGCAATCCCGAGGACCGTTAAAAACAACAGGACGGCGAACGCCGTAACAACACCCGCGATGATGGGACCCCAGCGAATGCGATCCCGCATGGGGACATCAGCGACATCAACTTCAACTGCCGACATTCCACGTACTCCTGACGCCGCAGCCGATGGCGGCAATCCCGTCGTGTCGATGCCGCCGGTAGCGGACGCCTCCGCCGTCCGGCTGCGAAGAGGATCTGTACTCAGCTTCGTTCCTCCTTTGTGGCCGCTCCGTTAACCCCTCAAACCACCCAGCGGATGAGAGAATCTTCCGCTCAGCGTTTGCTTCACTTCCCTGCGCTAAACGAATCGGCCGGCAGCGCGTCCCGCGCACGTCAGCAGCGCCAGACGCGCGGCACTACCGACACTACGCATACGGCGTGCCAAAGGAGTACCTGAACGTGCGTCATGCTTGGACAGTGCATATGACGATCTGAGACTCTCGGGTCTCTCTTCGACGTTGACTTCGACCTGAGCGATCTGAATTATCACCGTGCCGTAGTAGACCTAGGGCTGGGAACGGGCTTCGGCGAGCTGATGGGGTCCCGCAACGTCAGTTTCGACGCCGTGCGGACGCCATAATGGTTATCGATCACTAATGGTTATCAATCAGTTTCACTGGCTTCCAACCGACCGGTATGTGCCAACCAACTTGCATGGGGAGTCAAGGCGGCAGAGCCGCAAACACATGTCATTCGCACACGTGCGCGCGGCTCAGCCCATATCGGCACGTCTACCTGTTGGATCTCGATCAGGGCGTGATGTCGCACCATGCAGCTGCGCTCAACGCCATAGAGGCGCATGCTCGCTGGAGCTGGTCGAGGTCGACGTATTCGTCCGGGCTATGCGCCTGCGCGATGCGTCCCGGACCAAAGATTGCTCCTGGAATGCCGGCCTCCGCATACCAGGCGAGCTCCGAGGCAGCGGTGAATGCCTCGACCCGGGGCGCGTGTCCGCTCATCTCCAATGCGGAGGCCAAGCTCTGGATGAGCCGATGGTCCGGGGGAGTTTCGGCGGGCGGAAAATAGATGCCGCGCAGTTTCCAGGTCAGACGCGGCGGGTGCTCGCGCAACCAGGGATCGAGCTCACACACTGTACGCACATAGGATTCGATCTCATCACGAATGGTCTCAAAGGTTTCTCCCGGTAGGAACCAGAGGTTGTATTCGACAGCGCAGTAATTGGGTGAGGTACCGGGGTTCGAGAGTGTCTTGAGCTTGCCCTCGGCGCCTCCACCCGGTCCCCCGGTAATGATCCCCGGCATGATCGAGTTAAATCCGGGGGGCAGCATCGGGTGCTGACGGCGATTTCCCCATTGCCGTTCAAGATCTTGCAAGGCGGCAACGATGCGTATCATCTTTTCGATCGCGTTCACACCGGCCTGATCGCCTCGACCACCCGCGTGGACGGTCATATAGCGGTTGCCGGCGTGGCTCTCTCGGCCGTCAACTTCGATCCGAAAATGGACTAGACCTCCTTCAACCGGCATGATTGCAAGGTCCGTTGGTTCGGCCACAAGCACCGCATCGACCGGGGGCAAACGGCGCAGGAGATTGCGGGTACTCTGCCCCACAACCTCTTCGTCGGCCACGACGTGGGCCCAGAGATCCCCAGCCAGCGAAAAGCCGGACTCCCGGAGCGCGCGCATCGCTACCAGTGCGCAGGCGATGCCGCCCTTCATGTCGGCTGCGCCGCGACCCCACAATCGCCCGGAGCCGGTCTCACCTCCCCAGGGATCGTGGGTCCAGG
Organism: Chloroflexota bacterium; assembly: GCA_019348515.1. Taxonomy (GTDB): domain Bacteria; phylum Chloroflexota; class Chloroflexia; order Thermomicrobiales; family UBA6265; genus JACCXM01. Next base: position 8,599 of record JAHWJF010000097.1, read on the forward strand.
ACGCGGTATCGCCGGCTGGGACCACGTCGACATGACCGTTGAAGGCCAGCGAACGTTCCCCGTCCGATCCCCGCAGAACCCCGGCCACGACGGGGTAGCGGGGAGGCTCCTCCCAGCGTTGGACGTCGGCTCCCAGGTCCGACAGCCAGTCGGCGACGAGATCCTGGCAGCGTCGTGCTTCCGTCGCGAACTCGGGGTTGTCTTCGGATTGGCTGTCAGTCCGGCATGCGATTAGGGCGCGGGTCAGCGCGACGAGAGCGTCTCTTTGGTCCTCCACTGCATCCAGGATGGTGGCGGCAAGCCCCGGATCTAGCCGGTTTTTCTCGTGCACGACGCCTCTCCACGGACATGAGGTCCATGCCCAATGCGATCCTAATGAACGAGGGAAAGATTCCGGCCGTCGGCACCGAACAGGTGGGCACGCCGCAGATCCAGGGCGAGACCAACGGTCTGCCCGGGGACCACTGGCAGTCGCGCCTCTGTCCGGGCCGTCCACGCGAGGTCCCCGGTCGTGGCGCTCACGTAGAGGTCAGAACCTACTGGCTCGACGAGAGAAACGACAGCGGATAGGCGCGCATCCTCCTCACGGTGAGTCATTGGGTCG
>JAHWJF010000098.1 GCA_019348515.1 Chloroflexota bacterium
GGGCGATGCGCGAGCAGTCGAAGGGCGCCACGCGGCCGTCGCGCTTGCGGACCATTCTTCCGTTGAACCGCGCCGCCTCATCCCGGCTGTCGTTGGCATTGGCAGTTCGAACGTCCTGCCTGTCGCGTACCCGTTGATATTCCTGTTCGACGACCATCTCGCACGCTCCGCCTATCCGATCGTGTGGACCACTCTCCGAGGGCCACGCTTGGTTTGGTCGTTCGGACGGGGGTGACGGAGGGACGCCGGCCGCGCCAAAGAGCGAGCCGGGAACCACGACCGAACCGACCGCCGTCCCCGCGGACGACGATCGTGACCTGGAGCGAGCGAGAGGATGCGGCGAGGAGAGACGCCGGCACCGCGCGAGCCGGTTTCAGCTCACGACCCCAGTGCGGCGCGCGTTCCCTCGGCCCCTCCCGCGGAGGCCCGGGTCACATCCACGCTATCGCGGCGTGGCTCAGCGGCAGGTCTTCGGGCTTGTGGGCGGACCGATCGCGCTCGAGCGTCTCGACCGGTGTTCCTACTGGCCGTCGCTTCCCAGCCCGCGCATTACGGACCAGTGCTTCTGACGGCGGTCGTTCCCATTCACCGCTGCGGGGCAGCCCCGGATTCACACCGGGTTCCCTGTTGACTCGTCCCTAGCATTAGGGGCGAACCACTGAGAGGCATACGATATGTGGGGGAGCAAGTGGTGTCAACGGCCAGATTGTCACAGGTGGTCGGGTGACGGGGGATAGGTGTTAGATCGGAAACAATACGCGCCTGTTGCCAAATCTCTTGGACCCTCACGGCGCGAGAGTCGACAGCTGGCAACCTCCACCCCCGAACAGGTCGTCCGTCTAGACCGACCCTGATGACGAAGTGAAGGAATGGCCCTTCACGAGCGACGTTAGGATCATGGGTGTGGCGACGGGAAGTCTCGCTAACCTGATTGACGACGGGCTGACTCGACAACCTGGGCCTGACACCACGGATATGAGACACCGAAGCGGATGGACAGGTACCCAGCGTGGTCACCAGATGGACAACACGGATTTTTCCCGAAGCGCCTGGAGGCTCGAAGAATCTGCCTCTGTCACGTCAAGAGGCACTATCTTGTCTCCTAATGGCTGCTAGCGGTGGACATGCGCCGCCATTCAGAACAGTGGCGGGCGGGGGTTTGGCGGTGAACCGCGGGAGCTGGACCCCTGATGGGGACCCCAATCTGTTGACGATTGATGCCCCAGGGCGCAACGCGCCCCACACCTATCACTGAGAGAGGAGAGGACCGTGAGTGATCATCATCCCGTCGTCGGATCGTGGCGGGTCGCGGTGACCATCCCCGGCGCCGGACCGGCATTCGTCAATTTGGCGACGCTGTCGTCCGACGGTACGGTGCTCGTCGCCTTCCCGTCACCGACACCGGCCGCACCGGGGGCGGGTCACCGGCTCGAGTTCTGGACGCCGGCGGTCGGCTCGTGGAAGGCCACGGGCGAGCACGCAGCGACGTTGGCGTTCGTCGCGCTGGGCGTGGATGAGAGCGGGACGGCCATCGGCACCCACACGCTCACCGCGGCCATTGAGAGCGCCGGCCCTGGCTGGAGCGGGTCGTTCACTATGGAGGTCGCCGGTCCGGATGGATCGGTGCAGACTTCGGTGTCCGGCACGGTGAGCGCGACACCAATTGCCGCTGCGCCAACGCGCGCATCGTAGAACGTGTGCACCACGCACCAGCGCCGGCCGCAACCGCGCCCCGCCACCCGCGGACGCCCCAGGTCACGGCTGTCGACGTCGTTCGAGCGCTTGAGCGAGCCGGCTGGTATGAGGTGCGACAGGTGGGAGCCACCTTCGATTACGCCACGAAGATCAGCCCGAGGATCTTACGATCGCGATGCACCGCGGGGATGTGCCCAAAGGGACATTGACCGCCACCATCACATAGGCAGGGATGACCCAGGCCGAGTTTCAGGAACTGCTCTGATGAATACCACGAGGACCTACACCGTAGTTCTGACACCCGAGCCGGATGGCAGCGCCGTGAATGCCATGGTGCCGGCCTTGCCCGGCGTGCTGATCTGGGGCGGAACGATTCACGAGGCCTACGCTTCAGCCGCGGAGGCGGTGCTCCTGCACCTCAATGGCTACCGAGAGCGAGGCCGGGCTTTTCCGCAGGATCGGCAGCTGCGTGGACTGCCTAAGCCCGGGACCGAGATCAAAACCCTTGCGGTGGAGGTGGTAACTGGGTCGGATGGGGTTGAGGCCGCGCACCGGGTGGCCTGAGAGAGCGTCGATACGCGGCGCCTCTGGGCCCGGCTTCGCAGGAGATAGCCCAAGCAATCGTCGCTCGCTCAGGACGAACGCCGGCGATCCGCATGGCACCCCAAGACCTCGAAGGGTGGGAGCGTTCGCGTCGGACCTAGCCGAGGGTCATCCCTCTGGCCCTTAGCCTGCGGGAGTGAGCTCCCGCGCCGCAGACCGAAACAACAACGCCGATCCGACAAACAGCGTCACGAAGAATCCATTCACGTACACGATCTCTCCCGGCTCGCTCCACGGGGAGCCCAACCCGAAGATCAGCGCAATCACGGCGACCACCGTCTGAGCGAGCGCCATCGCGAACAACGTGCGTGCCATGCCCTGGGGCCGGAGCTCCGCGATGATGGTACCGATGAAGCCGACGGCGAGCACCCCGCCATACATCAGGTTGGCGAGGTTGTCCTCAGACCCGATGACGCCAACGGCAAGGTTCGACCAGACGAGGATGAATGTCGCCGCGAGCGCAAGCCCGACAGCGAGTCGGTAGGCCATATTGCCCCCCTTCCTCGTTACCAGCTGATACGTGAGACCAGTGCCGAAGATGACGGCACCGGCGAAAACGAAATCGAACAGACCCCAGTTCATGTCAGCGGTGATCTGCATCGACAAAACGATCAGCAGCAATATCAACCCTGTCGCGAGCGCAACGCCGACGACCGATCGGTACGCGTTCCTGGTCACCATGGTGCTCCTCTCCTTGAGCGCGGTGTAGAGCCACTCCGGCAGGGTGCGGGCCCACAGCGCTGCCAAACTTAAGCCACCGCCGTCCTCCAGCGCGTCGCGACACAGATCCCGGAAGCAGCGGACCATCTCGTCGCCGTACTCGTCTCGAAGCTCGCGCGGGTAGGCCCGCAGGAGCGAACGGTAGGCCCGCTCCGAGACCCCCACGGCGCGTTCTTGCCCCCTCGGGCGCGATCCCCTCGGAGCGGCCATCACGCCCCCTCCGGGCTTGGCTTTGGCGCGGGGAAGGCGCCCTTCCGGCGCGCGGCGCGCACCAGGCCGTCGAGCCTTTCGACCTCCGCCGCCAGGACCTCGCCGCCGAAGCCGGTGAGGCGGTAGTAGCGGCGCCGCTCGTCGTCCGCCTCGGGGTCGGGCCTCTCCCCGGACTCCTCGATCACGCCGCCCTCCTTCAGGCGCTTGATCGCCCCGTAGAGCGTGCCCGGCCCTAGCCGCACCCTCCCGCCGGTCCTCTCCCTCACCTCCAGCATGATCCCGTAGCCGTGGCGTTCCCCGTCGGCCAGCGCCAGCAGGACGTTCAGCGCGGCGGTCGTCAGGGGCAGGAGATCTCCCGGATCGCTCGCACGTTTCCCTTGCACGTCCTGACCGCCCATGACACTGCTCCTCGGCTTTGCTATGGCTCTCGATGCATCGCCTTACGATGCATCGAGAGCCATAGTGCACCACGTCGGGACGAGTGTCAAGACGAGGTGAGGCGCCAGTCGATCTGATCGTTCCGCCTGTGGGGAACACGGCGACAGCTTCCCAGAGTGATGCTTCGAGCTCCGCGAGCAGCGCCGGCCCGACTTCGAGGTGGGTATGGCTCAGCACGTAGGTGGCGAGCTTCGCGTCGCATGCGAGCCCTTCGCGCGCTTGCAGCGCTTCACCTCATAGCATCAGTCGTTGCTCGCGCCGGAGCCGGCTCCTGACGCGTCTCGGCCGACTCTTCTGGCACCGCAGCCGCGGCGTCTTTCCCGCCCCGTAGGCGGCGGGCTCCAGGTAGGCGACACGCTTTTCGGCGGAGCGTCGCGGCCCTCGCCAGCTCACGGAAGCCGGCTGGTCCCGCGGGGTCTCCATCGAGTGCGAAGATCAGCTCGCGGGCCTCCGTCGTCCAGTCCCAGCGCCAGCCGTTCACGCCGAAGATGGCAACGACGCGGGGAGCGCCGGCGGCGATCAGCGCCAGGGGTATCGACGCCGCCTTCGCCGGCTAGCGCCTGGGCATTGAAGGAGTCCTTCGTGCCAGGCAGATGATCGTGTTTGAGGCGCTTCTCGGCATCGGCGGCAGAGCCGGTGTGCGGGAAGGGGAGACGCCTGCGGTGTCAGTCACAAATGCGAATGGCGCTTCCCGGTATCGCAGTGCCCAAGCAGTCATTGTTCATGCCGACCGTAGCGGGCGAGAACGCTGTCAGGACCGGCTACTGCCCGATCTGGCTCAGCGTCCGCAGCAGCGCGGTGCGTTCCGCGTCGGAGAATTTGTCGATCAGCGTCTCGTGCACGGTTCGGGCGTGGATGACGATGGCATGCTCGATAAGCGCGCTCCCCGCTTCGGTGAGGCGGACGACGACCGCGCGGCCATCGCCCTCAGCCTCGGAGCGGGACAGCAGGCCGCGCGCTTCCAGGCGCGCCACCAACCGGCTGAGTGCCGGCTGGCTGAGCGGAACCGCATCCAGGAGCGCGCTGATGCGCACCTCCTCCTGGGCGTGCCAGCGCAGGTAGAGCAGCACGTCGAACTCGTTGATGGCCAGCCCGCACTCACGCGACAGCTCGGCGCCGAGCCGCTGGGCCACCCGATCGTGCGCCAGGCGCAGCGTCTGCCAAGCGAGGGTGCAGGCATCGATGGCGTTGCGGCCGGCGTCCCCCACGACTTCTACTCCTGTGGCCACTGATCCCAGGTGCTGAGGAGGGGTCCGAGCGACTCTTCCTCCAATGCCAGGTGAGCGAGCAGGTGCTCCTCCAGCTCCGTGAGCGCCTCGACGAGCTGGAAACGGCTCACGCCCGAGGCATCGCTCGCCACCTTGTCAGCCACAGCAGCGATGCGCTCGGTGATGTGGTGAACCTTCAAATGGTCCTCTTCGAGCCGGTCGACCACACTGTTCAGCGATGGGTCGTGCTTGCGGACCATGGGGAAGACCGCCGCATCCTCGATCGTGTGGTGAGCGTGAACGAAGCGGCAGTAGTGCATGCAGCCGAACTTGAGCCGCCACAACGGGCTGTTCGTCTCCAGATTGCGGATTTCGGCCAGGATCGTCTGCGGCGAAAGACCATCGCGCGCGTCGCGGGCGAGGCGACGCACCGTCTGCAGGTCCCGGCGCAGGAACGAGTGGATGGCGAGCAACTCGCGGAACATCCCCTCTCGAGGCGGCGTGAAAGTCTCGTCAGTGGTCGGTGCGGTAGCCAAGGTCAGCGTTCTCCGGTCGCCGGCGTGCGGTTGTATTTTACATGCATGTGCATAATTGTATTCGTGATGCCATGAGTGCTGCCAGTTCTGGCCGGCCGAACGACCCATGACTCCTCGACTTCTCGACTTACCGACTGACCGACTCCCGACTCACACCGGAGGCTCTCCATGGCTGACTATGGCCACGATCTGCAGTTCGGCTTTTTTCTCGATCCCGCGACCGGCAACCCCGCCCGCACTATCGAGATCGCCCGCATCCTCGACGACCTCGGCTATGACCTGATCGGCATTCAGGATCACCCCTATCAGCAGAAGCACTTCGATGCCCTGTCGCTGATCGGCTATCTCCTTGGCCAGACGGACCGCATCCGGATCTTCCCCGACGTCGCCAATCTGCCGCTGCGGGCGCCGGTGATGCTGGCCAAGGAGGCAGCGACGCTCGATCAGCTCAGCGGTGGGCGCTTCGAGCTTGGTCTCGGCGCCGGAGCCTTCTGGGATGCGATCCGGGCCATGGGTGGGCCGGTGCGCGAGCCAAAGCAGGCGCTAGCCGCGCTAAGGGAGGCGGCCACTCTGATTCGCGCCTACTGGAGCGGCCAGACGCTGCGGCACAACGGAGAGATCTACCAGGCGATCGGCGCGCGGCCGGGTCCGCTTCCCGCGCACGACATCGGCATCTGGCTCGGCGTCCTCGGCCCGCGGGCATTGCGCCTGACCGGCGAGTTGGCGGACGGCTGGGTCCCCTCCATGGCCTACGTGCCGCCGTCCCAGGCGGCACAATCGAACGCTATCATCGACGAAGCGGCCCGCGCGGCGGGGCGGGAGCCGTCCGCCATCCGGCGGATCTACAACATCGGGGGCGACGTGGCGCCGGTTGTCGAAGCGGGAGCAAGTGATGACGATCAGCAGATCATCGGGCCACGGGACCACTGGGTGGACGTCCTGACGCATCTGGCGGTCGACCACGGCTTTTCGACGTTCGTGCTGTGGGGTGTGCCGACAGCGCCGCGGCTGCGGATGTTCATCGAGGAGATCGCCCCAGCGGTGAAAGAGCGAGTGGCGGACGTGCGTACTGGCCGCTCCTAGCCGTCGACCGCGACGCTGGTTCGCCGCGCATAACTCGTATACGAACCCGCCGATTCGCGATAAGCTGAGCGCCGGTCCTGGCACGGCCAGGACTGGAGACGATCGGGCGGCTGAGTCTCGCCCGCCACGAAGGGAGATCATATGCATCACGTACCCCGCGTCTTCGGTCGGTCCTCACGAGTCGCGGCGGTGACTGCCCTGGCGGCGCTCACCCTGCTCGTTCCCGGCAGTGGGGCGCAAACCCCGGTAGCGGATACGGCAGAAGAAGCCCACCCCGCCCACATTCACTCCGGCACCTGTGAGCAACTCGGCGACGTCGTCTTTCCGCTGGCGGATGTTGTCACCCAGTCCGGTGAGGAGATGGGTGCTGCCGGCGGTCATCCGGTCAAGGTCAGCGAGGTCAACCACGTCGATGTTCCCCTGCAGGAGATCATCGACGGTGGCCACGCCATCAACGTTCACCTCAGCGCCGAGGAAATCGGCACCTACATCGCTTGTGGCAACATCGGCGGCGTTGTGCACGAACGGGAAAACGGCGAGGGGATGGAGATCACCATTGCACTCGCTGAGCTCAACGACTCTGGGCATGTCGGGATCGCCTGGCTGGGGGATGATGGGGAAGGGGGCACGAACGTGATCGTGTCGCTGATTGAGCCTGAGGAGATGCAGTAGTTCCCGTCGCAAAGCGAACGACGCGGGAAGGACCGGATCACCCCGGTCCTTCCTCATTTCTCGGGACGACATCAGACTCCGTCACCGCTTTACCATCCGTGTTGTGAAGAGACTCGGCGCAATGCGCGTGACCGCGACGCGAGAGCGGTTGTCAGGCCCGATCAAGACATTCCAGGCCCACTTCACGACCAGTGGGGTGCGGTTCATCGGGACGCGTCTGTTCGGTTTCCGCATCGAGGTGAGTGGGCGGGAGAACGTGCCCGTGGGAGAGCCGCTGATCGTCGCGGGGGGACCGCACCGGAACTGGGTCGATGGGTTTCTCCTGCTCGTCGCGCTGCCGCCCGAGCCGCGCGTGGTGTTCCTCGCCTCCGAGAACGTCTCCGATCGCTGGTGGCGCCGGGCGCTGGTGCGACTGGCGGGGGGGTTCGAGCCGGTCTCGACGGCGAGTACGCTGAATCGTGAGGCGCTGGACGCCGCACTGCGCGTGCTGAAGCGCGGCGACCGGCTGGGCATCTTTCCCGAAGGATGGCATTACCTCGACAGCCCCATGAGGGAGATCGGCGATTTCCGGCGGGGTCTAGCCTTTATCGCCCAGCAATCGGGACGGCGGGTGCTGCCGGTCGCCCTCGCCGGCAGCAAGCCGCTGTGGCGGGGCAAGACGCTGCGGGCGGCCATCGGCACACCGCTGGCTCCTCCCCCAATGGACGCCGGCAAACCGGCCCAGCAGACCTGGAGTGACGAGTTGCGCGCCACCTTGCAGGATCTGATTCCCCCGGAGCCACCCGAGATCCCGCTCGAGCAACGGCGCTGGCCCTGGCTGACGGATCTCTTCAACTGAGAAAGCTATTGCTTTCGTAAGCGAGAAGGCTCGTATGCATTTCCGTACCGTCGGGGACCCTGAGGTGCGTGTCGCCTCCTGGTACTCACCCCTCGCCGACGAGGACGTGCTTGGTAGAACCGCACTGTAATTGTTACGCTGGTCATCAGAGCGATAGGCCCCTGGAGCACAGTCCACATTCAGGAGCGGCTCCTATGTCCACACCGTCCTCGGGCGCCAGGCCGATGACCCGGCTGGCTGACCGGCTCGCTGCCGCGCAGCGCAGACGCTTCGTCGATCGCGTGGCCGAGCTCGAGCTCTTCCGTCAGGCCGTGCTGGCGGAGGAGCCGTCGTTCGCGGTGCTGCACGTCTATGGTCCGGGCGGCGTGGGCAAGACGATGCTGCTGGGCGAATACGCCCGCCTCGCCGGCGAGACGGGCAGACCAGCCATCCTGCTGGATGGGCGGAACCTCGCCCCCTCGCCGGCCGGTTTCCTCCTCGCCCTGGGGATGGCGATGGGACTCACCGAGGACCCCTCGCCCCTGGAGGCCCTCGCCCAGCAGCCGCGCAGCGTCGTGCTCATCGACACCTACGAGGCCCTCGCCCCATTGGATGCCTGGCTGCGCGAGACGCTCTTGCCCCAACTTCCCACACAGAGCGTCGTGGTGATCGCGGGACGCACCCGGCCCTCCCCCGCCTGGCAGACCGCTCCCGGGTGGGAGGATCTGGTCCGCGTCGTGTCGCTACGCAACTTGCGACCCGAGGAGGGCCGCGCCTTCCTCGCCGCGCGGGGGGTGCCGGACCTGCGGCACGTGGAGGCACTCGCCTTCACGCACGGACACCCGCTGGCCCTGTCGCTGATCGCCGACGTGCTGACTCACGGTGACGACCTCGCCGCGTTCGACCCCGCGCGCGAGCCGGATGTGGTGAGGATGCTGCTCGAGCGCTTCGTGCAGCACGTGCCCAGCCCGCTGCACCGCCGGGCTTTGGAGGCGTGCGCCCACGTGCGGGTCACCACCGAACCCCTTCTGGCCGCGGCCCTGGAGGCGGAGGAGGTGGCTGACCTCTTCGCGTGGTTGCGTGACCTGTCCTTTGTCGAACAGGGCCCACAGGGGCTTTCCCCCCATGACCTGGTGCGGGACGTGTTGGACACCGATCTCCGCTGGCGCAACCCGGAGGGTTACCGACGGTT
>JAHWJF010000490.1 GCA_019348515.1 Chloroflexota bacterium
GTCCGCTGTGCCAGCTTGTCAAGGTACCCGTCCATCCAGGACGCTCATTGCCCCGCCGTCTCCCGGACGCCTCGGCTCCGGCTGATGCGGTCACCCGCCTCATCCTCCGCCCCGGCCGCCCGTTCCACCTCTCGGGGGTCGCTCCTCTCAGAGCCCGCAAATCCTACCCCAGGTGTCCGTACCCTGTCAAGGGTCGCCTGGATTCGTCTTGCGGTGTCTGGTCTACGACCGCGTCCGCTCCCGAGTCACCCCGGTTGCGCGCGGCCCGACCCAGCACCCGCTCTCAAGGAACTCTTGAATAATACTACGTTCGTAGCACTATGTCAAGTTCGTCGCCAGTGGTCGCAGGGACCACTAGCCCTCACCGCACTCGAATCCGCTTCCGCGGCTCCGTCGCAGACAAGACACCAATAGTATCACTCACAGGATACTATGTCAAGTCCCTCGCTCGCGGCTCGCGTGACCGCTGGCCCTCACGAGAATCCTCGGACGGACCCGTAAGGTTACTTGGCAGGCATTCCTATGTCAAGTAACGAAGCGATGCCGCGATGCTAACAGCCCTACGGTTTACGGCACTCCAGCGGATGCCAGACAGTCGCCGCGCTTATAACGCCGCTCCCTGCACTGGGGTTCCCGCTAATCTCGTCGTGTCGGGAAGCAAACCCAATTCTGAGAGGTCGCTTTCGGCCAAGGCGCTGATGGTATCGAAGATGCGATCGGGCGGCGCCTCATCAGGAAGTGGTGCCTGACCGTACTTCCCCTGCCGCACCAGCACCGTGGTCACGCGAGCCCCCAAAACACGCTTGACCGCCGTCAGGATATCGGGCTTGTCTTCGACGAGCACGTAGTGGTCAGCGGGAAAGGCGGCGATCATCTCATCCAGATGGTCGAGCTTACGGTCGAAAACGAGGACATTGCCATCAACCTCTGGATCGAGACCGGTGCGCCAGATCTTGTGGGGCTGGAACGTAGCATCACCCTCGGAGAGGACCGCGACCGGCCCCAGCGTCCGCGCCTTCCGCACGGCGTCCATCGCGCCAGGATAGAGATACTCCGCGTAGGGAAACCCCATCACGATATCGGCGAGGGCAAAGCGCAGACGCCGCCGCTCGCCATCATCTAATGAAGGATCGGCTTCCAGCTCATCGCCAAAGCGGGCAAGAATGAGCGGGATATTGACCAGCCCGAGCTCGTGCCGGACCTCTTCATATCGCTCCCAGAAGCGACGCTCGCCCGTCTCACCAAGAAGCGCGGCGATACGCGCCGAGAGAGCCTCTTTTGCCCGGTCGTTGTCGATGAGCGTATTGTCGACGTCGAAGAGAAAGGTCACCCGACGCTCGGGGGTCTCCTGGCTCATGCCATCCCTCAGTGGCTCCTACCCAACCTGACGATCAGACCGGAACGAGGATGTTCTTGAGCACGCCGCCGGAGAGTGAGGACTCCATCGCCTCGTGGAACGACGTCAAGGGGTACGCCTCGGCAATAAGGGTTTTGACGTCGAGCCGGCCGTCGGCGATCGCGGCGATCGTCTTCGGGTAGCAGTACGGTCCCAGGTGGCTGCCGTGGATGTTGAGCTCCTTGGTGTCGCCGATGATCGTCCAGTTGACCGTCACCGGCTCATTGAAGACGCTGAACTCGACGAAGGTGCCGAGCTTACGGATCATCTGCAAACCGAGCGGCACCGCGGCGGGATTGCCGGTCGCCTCGATGAAGACGTCGCAGCCGTAGCCGTCGGTGAGATCCCTCACCTGCTGTACGACATCCCCCTGAGTCACATTCATGCAGACGTCGGCGCCCATCTGGCCGGCAATGTCGAGCCGGTAGTCCTTGGCGTCGAGGGCAATCACCTGACCTGGCTCGAACAGCGTGGCGATCTGGAGCATGCAGAGTCCGATATTGCCGACGCCGGCGATGACGACGGTGTCACCCTTCTTGATCTCGCCTCGCTCGACCGCGTGCCAGGCGCACGCCGCCGGCTCGATGTAGGCGGCCTCCCCAGCTGACAGCGATTCAGGCACCTTGTGCACGATCGACTTCGCGGGGTAGAGGGAGTATTTCGCCATGCCGCCAATGAGGAAGCTTTTAAAGCCGAAGATGGGGTGGACTTGGCACATCCAGTACTGCCCGTTCTGGCAGAACCGGCACTCGCCGCAGGGAATGATCTGCTCAGCGATGACGCGGTCGCCGACCTCTACGGCGTGACGTTTGCCCGCGCCCTCGCCCAGCGCCACGACGTGACCGGCGAACTCGTGGCCGGCGACGGCCGGCGGCTCGCAGTAGCCGCTCTTACCGTCACTGCCCCAGAAGAGCTCGCCCCCCAGCCAGCATTTCATGTCGGAGGCGCAGATGCCGCAGGCATCGACCTCGATGAGGACTTCGCCCGGTCCCGGAGAAGGAACCGGAATCTCTTCCACCCGGTAGTCTCGCGGCCCGTACGTCCGAACCACGGTCATCGTCTCGGCAATCATGGGTCGTTCCTCACAATCGCGGTGCTGGCTCGCGTTGGTTCAGGGTCATCTGCTGAAGCATACCGGACTCGAACAGGCGATTTGGTGAGAAGTTAAAGCTGAACGGCAACAAGACGAGCGCGTTCAAGAAGTATTGCCTGTTGAAGCAGTAGTGCCGCCGCGATCTTGTGTGGAGGTGA
>JAHWJF010000491.1 GCA_019348515.1 Chloroflexota bacterium
CAGGAACGGTACCCGGGAGGAAAAACCGATGAGGGCCAGCACCTGACCGGCCCAGACCGCGTAGAGGGTTGCGTTCCAGCCGGGCTGCCCCGCGTCAGGATCGGCGTCCCCGCGGCCGGAATCGGACATCATGGTTACCGAGTGTAGACCCGGTAGCGGAAACCGGGAACCCCCTACACTTATCCGCATCATGATCAGCACACCGACACAATGAATGTGTCGTTCTGAGCCCGCAGGCGAAGAATCTCGTTTCCCGCGGACGGACGCGACGTGAGACGAGATCCTTTACTGCGTTCAGGATGACATTGTTCCTGCATCACAGTACCGAGCAAGCGACGGGTGGAATCCAATGAATGGAATTACCGAATGTTGCCAGCGGTGGCGACTGGGACCATCAGCCAGGCTTTTGATGCTTCTGGCGATGCTCATGCAAGGGGCGTTGACCTTGCCGGCCGCGCACCCAGAGAGCGTCGCGGCCCGAGAGACAGCCACAGTCCCCGGCGTCGTCGATCCCTTTGCCGACGTCGTGCCGAGCGCGCTAGCGTCGGCGGAGCGCGCGGCTAACGAGCTCAGCGCCATCCGCCTGAATGTTGCCTTTGATCCGGCCCTGGGTACGATTGGCGGCGAGATGAGTGTCACCTGGCGCAATCCGGTCAACATTCCATTGCGGAATGTCTGGTTCCGACTTTTCCCGAACGCCTTCTATTACGGAGAGGGTAGCCTGGTCGTGGCGGATCTCACCGTCGACGGCACATCGGTCACTCCGGAGCTCGCGCTCGACGACACCGCGCTGCGCGTGCCGCTGCCGGCCCCGGTACCGCCCGGAGAGAGCGCCGAGATCGTGCTGGCCTTTACCACGACCGTGCCCGCCGACTCCACCGGCTCCTACGGCATCTTCAACCGCGATACCCGAAACGGCTCCTGGGTCCTCGCCGACTGGTACCCGGTCCTCGCGGTGTACGAGGAGGAGAGCGGCTGGGCACTGCCGGAGGCGACCTCCTTCGGCGATCCAACGTATGCGCCGAGCGCCTTCTATGACGTGCAGGTGACGGCCCCAGGCGACCTCGAGGTCGTGGGGACCGGTGTCATTGCGGCGGAAACCAAAGAGAACGGGATCATCACCCGCGACTTCGTCGCCGGACCGGCGCGCGACTTCGTGATGGTCGCCGACGATAACGTCGCTCCCCTGCGCCTCGACGTCGAGGGCACGCTGCTCACCCTGTGGACCGCGCCAGACCTCGACCCTGCCATCAGCGAGCAGACGCTCGATGTCGCGGCTGACGCGCTGCGCTACTACAACGACCGCTTTGGGGCGTACCCGGCGCGCGAAGTCGATCTTGTCCAGGTTGACCCCTCCGGCGCGTTGGGCATCGCCTGGGCCGGGCTCCTCTATCTCGACGGTCCAGCCCTGCTCGCGACCTATGGCGAGCAGGACCCGGAAGGTCTCGCCACGGTGGTTGCACATGAAGTGGCCCACCTGTGGTGGGGCATCCTGGTCGGGGGCGACTCGAACAAGCACCCGTTCATACAGGAAGGGCTGGCGACCGTCTCCTCGATCCTCTACCTGGACGAGACCCTCGGCCCGGAGGTCGCCGGCGCGGAGTTGGACGCCTGGGTGACTGGTCCCGCATTCGACCTGCTGGCAGCGGGCGACGCCGTTGTCGACACGCCTGTCGCGGAGGAAATGGACGCAAACATCTGGTCCGCGGCCGCCTACGGCAAAGGCTCCCTCGGCTTCCTGGCCATTCGCCAGGAGATCGGCGCCGATGCCTTCGAGGCCGCTCTGCACGACGTGGTCACCCGCTACGCCTGGGGCGAGATGACGCCGGATCAACTCCGGGATGCCTTCGAGCGCGCCTCAGGACAGGACCTGGACGCCCTCTGGAGCCACTGGTTCAACGAGACCGCCATGACCCGGGAGGAGATCGAGGAGGTTGCCGGATCGTTTGAGACATAAGGTGACGAACAACGACCAATAAGGAGTTCCGACCGAGGAGAGGAAATCTACGCATCCTGTTTGCGTTCGATCCTCATCAGATGGCCATTCTCCTCGTCGGTGGTGACACGACAGATCGCTGGCAAGCCTGGTATCAGCCCACCATTCCGCTCGCAGGCCAGCTGTACGATGAGCACTAGGAGACTTTGCAGAAGGAAGGATTGCTGCCATGACCAAAACGAAGCCGTTCGCCGAGCTTGCCGAGAAGGTTAAGGCAGACCCAGTGCGCCGGGAGCGAATTGCGATCGGCAAGCGAGCGCTGGAAGATGCCTTGGCATTAGCCGAACTCCGTGCCCGGTAGGACAAAACGCAACACGAAATGGCCGAGGCACTCGGCGTGACCCAAGCCAATATCTCCCGCATCGAACACGAAGAGGATCTCTATCTCTCCACGCTGCGCGGCTACCTGGCTGCGTCGGGCGCTGAGTTGGAAGTGAATGCCGCCTTCCCCGACGGCAAGGTCGCTCTGATTCCGGCCGAGCAGTCATAACTTCCCTGCCATAGATCACCCCGGCGGCATTCGCGCGGGCAGCCGGCAAGGATCTGGTTCCGTGGGGATTGAGCGCTATCTCAATCACTTCTCCACACGCGGCTGTTACGACCTAGAGTAGCGAATCGCAGGAGCGGGACTGCCTCGTTCGTCTCCAT
>JAHWJF010000492.1 GCA_019348515.1 Chloroflexota bacterium
TCACGGTCGATGAGGATCGGCAGATCTGGTCGGACCGCTACGACGAGGACACTGGCGACACATTCGACATTCTGGACCGCGGTGCACCACGGCTAGCGATGAGTGTGCGGCGGCGTGTTGCCGCCGACGACGCCGCACGGCTGGCGAATCGGCCGCTCGACGAGCTGTCGCGGGAAGAGCTGCTTGCGCTCGCCGGTGCCAGCTTCTTCACTCCCACCAAATCGGGTTGGCACGGCGGCGGCATGATTGCCGAGCAGGCACTGGAACTCGCTCCCCAAAACTTCATGGCATTGATGATGGCTGCTGCCGGATTAGGCCTTGCCGAAGCCCTCTACGGCTTCCGAAGCCCGGAGGAGGCCGTCACACATTGCGCGCTTCGCAGGATCGAGGAAGCCCTCCGCCTCAACAACCGAAGTGACGTGTCCCACGTGGCGCATTCCGGCCTTCTCCTCTACGGACGGCAGCGCCACCGGGAAGCAGCCGCAGCGGCACGCCGCGGTCTGGAGCTGAACCCGGAATACAACATGGGCCTGTGGATGCTCGGCGCTGCGCAGGTGTTTGAAGGGGACGCTGACGGTGGAGCTGAGACAGCGATGCGCGCCGTACAGATCGATGTCCAGGATCCCTATGTGCACCTGTACAGCCGAATTGTCGCCTACGGACGTCTCGGCGCGGCGCGCTATGATGAGGCGGCCGATTGGTTTGAACGGGCAGACCAACTTGCTCCAGGCGTCGCCCCAAACCTGATCGGGCTTGCGGTTGCCAAATATCTGAACGGGGACGAGGACGGCGCCCGCTACGCTATTGCCCGTTTGGTGGAAGAAGAACCCGCCTTCAGGCTCGGCGAGATGCATCCCCTGCCATACAAAAGCGAGGGGACATGGGCGCGGCTCGTCGACACCCTGCGCCGCGCCGGCGCGCCCGAATGAGAGGTTTCGGGCCCGCTACTCCGGCAATGTCTCTCCCGATCCGCCGAAATCGGCGGGCAAGTCCTTGAACTTCGGCAAGCCGTCCTTCACGGATACCATTTTGTTCCCATAGTGCACGTGCAGTGTGGGCTCGTGCTCGAAGCCTTGCAGGATGTTCGCGTACACATCCACGAGCTTCATGCCGGGATGATCAGTCATGAGGTGTCCGCCGCAATCAAGGCAAAACTTACGATAGGAACTTTCGGTCTTGTTATACGTGCCGAGATTGGCTTCACCTTTGGTGATGCGCACACTGTCGGGCGGCCACAGGCTAAACGCATTGATCGGTGCCGCCGACCAGGCCTGGCAGTCCTCGCAATGACAATATCCCACGACAGCTGGTGCGCCGGTCGCCTCAAATTCCACTGCGCCGCTGTTGTTGCCCCTTAATTCCCGGACAGATCCTCTGGGGTTGATCGGCTGATGAACTCGCGGGGCGAACGGTAGCCCAACGCGCGGTGGGGATGAAGCTCGTTGTAGTGTTGCAGCCAGGCTGGCAGCTGTCGCAGCACGGTCCTGGCGTCCGGGATGGGGGAGACTCGGACATAGTCGCGCTTCAAAGTGCGCACGAATGCCTCGGCCATGCCGTTGCTTTGCGGGCTCTCGAGGGGGGTGGTGCACGCCACAAGGCCAATTTCGCTGGCAAATCGGCGGGTCTCGCGAGCGACATAGCAGCTGCCGTTATCGGTCAGCCACTCGATCGTACTCGGCAGCCGGTTCATCCGCCCGAAGCGATGCTCGACGGCGGCCACCATGAGGTCTCGCACGTCCTCGCTGGTAATGCCGCCGGTTGTCGCGACGAAGCTCATGGCCTCGCGGTCGCAGCAGTCCAGCGCGAAGGCGACGCGCACCCGCTCGCCGTTCTCGCAGCCGATCTCCAGCCCGTCCGAGCACCAGCGGGTATTGCGGACGTCGACGGCGACCCGGCCCTCGTGGCGGCGCTCAGATCCACGGCTGGCATGGCGCTGGAGCAAGAGCCCGTGCACCCTCATCACCCGATAGACACGCTTCACGTTCGGGGCGGGACGGCCGTCCTGCTCCGCCTGGCGACGCAGCAGGGCATGGACGCGACGGTAGCCGTAGGTGGGCAGGTCGGCGATGAGGGTCCGGATCTCGGCGACAAGCTCCTCATCGGGCGCGGGCGGGCGACCCCGCCGACGCGGCACAGCGTTGCGCCGCGCCGAAAGGTTCGGGCGCGACAGCTCCAAGGCAGATGCGACCGCGCTCACCGACCGGCCCCCGGCCACGAGCTCAAGCGCAAGTGCCCCTTTTTGGAGCCGGTGACGCGCTCGACCGCCTCCCGCAGGATCTCGTTCTCGAGCGTCTTCTTGCCGAGCAGCCGCTGCAGCTCGCGGATTTGATGCTGAGCCGCCCGATACTCGGATGCTGGGACGACCTCCTCACCGGCGCCGGCCGCCGTGAGTGCGCCTTGTGCCATCAACCTGCGCCAAGTGAAGAGCTGGTTGCCGGCTATCCCGTGGCGCCGCGCCACTAGCGAAACGGTGTTGCCGGGCAGATAAGTCTCCTCGACGATCCGCACCTTCTCTTCGGTGCTCCACCGCCGCCGGCGCTGCACCGACGTGATTACCTCGACGCGGTCATACGTGCTGGTCATACGGTCAGGCATACTACTCACACCTATCCAAGTGCGAGGCCCTGACCGGGCAATTAG
>JAHWJF010000099.1 GCA_019348515.1 Chloroflexota bacterium
CGTCTATCGGCTGCCTGATCAGCCGGGATACTTTGTCGTCGTCAATGCCGCCAATCACGCCAAAGATGTCGCCTGGTTGCAAAGCCAGCGAGCGAATCGGCCAGAGCTGGACGTAAATGTGGAAGACGTTTCCGATTCTTTCGGAATGCTGGCGATCCAAGGACCAAGGGCAGAGGGGATCGTGCGGTCGCTGACCGGGGCGAATGTATCTGATCTCGGTCCCTTTCGATGGGAGCGCGCTACCGTCGCCGGCGTTCCTTCCCTCGTCGCGCGCACTGGGTACACCGGGGAGGACGGTTTCGAGTTCTACGTGCCCCAGGCAAGAACAGGCGAGTTATGGGATGCGCTCATGGAGGTAGGAGTCGCCCAAGGGCTGAAGCCAATCGGCCTCGGCGCTCGTGATACCCTGCGTCTAGAAGCTCGAATGCCGTTGTACGGGAACGAGCTCGCTGAGGACATCAGTCCGATAGAGGCTGGTCTCGGTTGGGCTGTCAAACTCGACAAAGGCCCATTCGTCGGTCGGGAAGCCATCGCCGAGGTGAAGGAATCGGGTCCTTCACGGCGGACCGTTGGATTTCAGTTGCTGGAGCGTGCCGGATCAGCGCGCCACGGCTACCCCGTTCAACTGGGCGGTCGTGACATTGGGATCGTGACGAGCGGCGCGCATTCACCGACGCTCGGCAAGGAAATCGGACTTGCGCTCATCGATGCCGACGCGGCAGGAGTCGGAAAGCCTTTGGAGATTGTCATCAGGGGTCGACCCGTCAAAGCGGAACAAGTGAAACTCCCCTTTTATCGACGGAGTCGCAATGAAACGTGATGTGCACCATGAGAGGAGGCGGCACCGCCAATGAAATCACCAGGCAACCGCAGGTATACGAAGACCCACGAATGGATTTCCCTCGACGGCGACGTCGCCACCATCGGAGTAACTGATTTCGCACAATCCGAGCTCGGAGACATCACGTATCTCGAACTGCCAGAAGTTGGCGACCCAATTGCGGCTGATCAGGCGTTCGGCATCATCGAGTCGGTCAAGGCGGCTAACGACATCTTCTCACCGGTTGACGGCGAGGTATTGGAGCGGAATGAAGAGGTGTTAGCCGCCCCGGAGACGATCAACGCGTCACCTTTCGACGAGGCATGGCTGGTGCGTGTTCGCGTCGGCGATTCACAACAAATCGATGCCCTGATGGAATCGGACGAGTACGATGCGTTCGCGAAATCGGCTGCCCACTAGCATCCCGCCCCAATAAATACTTTTCCGGACCAGTGAAGAAAGAGACCCATGACGTTCAATCCGCATACCGATAGCGACCGCGCGTCGATGCTCGACGCCACGGGCGCGACCTCGGTCGCCGAATTTTTTACGCCTGTACCGGATGAAATCAGATTTCCAACGTTGGATCTGCCAGGGACCCTTTCGGAGATGGAGGCCACCGACCGTCTCTCGGCAATTGCGGCTCAGAACACGGCGTTCCCAGCGCAAGACGTCTATCTCGGCGCCGGCTCTTACCGGCATTTCATCCCAGCAGCGGTGGGTCAAATCCTGGCGCGGGGCGAGTTCTACACCGCCTACACGCCCTATCAACCGGAAGTGGCCCAAGGAACTCTCCAGGTGATCTACGAGTTCCAGAGTCTCATCGCCGCATTGACCGGGATGGATGTCGCCAACGCTTCGATGTACGACGGTGCTACCGCCCTCGCCGAAGGCGCATTGATGACAGTCTCGAATACACGTGGCCGGCGCCGCATCGTCGTCTCCTCAACGGTGCACCCGGCTTATCGTGCCGTTCTTCGCACGTACCTCGAAGGCCTCGACGTCGAACTGGTCGAGGTTCCTTTGTCGGATACGGGTTTCATGGCAAGCACCGTGGCCATCACTCCGTATCTGACGGACGATCTCGCCTGCGTGGTAGTCCAGTACCCAAACTTTTTTGGTGGGATCGAAGAGATCGCTGAAATCGCGGATCTTTCCCACGCTCGTGGCGGCGCGCTCGTTGTCAGCACGTACCCGGTCCCACTAGGTCTGCTAACACCACCAGGCGAACTTGGGGCTGACGTTGTTGCGGCCGAGGGCCAAGCTCTCGGAGTCCAACAAGGATACGGTGGGCCGTACGTCGGTCTCCTGGCAGCGCGGCAAGGCTACTTGCGGCAGATGCCGGGCAGACTGGCTGGGATGACCACGGACTCGGAGGCTAAGCGCGGTTTCGTGTTGACGTTGCAGACCCGGGAGCAGCACATTCGCCGCGAGAAGGCAACATCAAATATCTGTACGAACCAGGGGCTCATGGCGACGGCCGCGACGGTCTATATGGCAACGCTGGGTCCTCAAGGTTTTCGGGAGGTCGCACAGCGCAGCTATCAAAACGCGCACTATCTCGCGCAGCGGATACGCGAGGTTCCAGGCTACTCCCTGGCGACGGAAGGACCGTTTTTTCACGAGTTCGTGGTTTCCACGCCGGTAGCGGCGCGAGAGGTCCTGTCGCACCTTCTCGAAGATGGAATCCTCGGCGGGCTCGATCTCGCCACAGTCGATCCCTCGCTTGATCACTATCTCCTTATGTGCGCCACAGAAACGAACTCCAAGGATGGAATCGATCGGTTGATCGGCGCTCTACTGCGGAAGAGCGCCGGTAAAAATCCGTGAGGCCGCGCTAGCGGTTCATCGCGACCGGGCTGCTATACTCGCTCGCTGGTGTGCGTTCCGGCCATCAGGTCTTGGGCGCGAGGGGAAACGCGGCGTCTGATTCGGCCGCGGACTTGACGTGCTGTGTTCACGGAGCGCTCGTGGCGAAACCGATTGTTGCAATCGTAGGCCGGCCCAATGTGGGCAAGTCCACGCTTTTCAACCGACTTATCGGTGAGCGTCGCGCCATCGTGGAAGATGAGCCAGGGACGACGCGAGATCGTGTGTACGGGACCACCGATTGGGGCGGGGTCGAATTCACCATTGTCGACACTGGTGGCCTCCAGGACGATCAGGAGGTTGAAAGCGGTTCGCTGACCCAGATTGCTCGCCACACTCGCGATCAGGCTCATGTTGCCATCGGGGAGGCCGACGTCATTGTCTTCATGGTCGATGGGCGGAGCGGGATCACGGCGGGTGACCATGAAGTTGCTGATCTTCTCCGTCGGGCCGATAAACCCACCATCCTCGTGGCAAATAAAGCCGACAGCGCGGCGCGGCGTGACTCGGTCTTTGAGTTCTACGAACTCGGTCTCGGCGATCCGATTGCCATCTCCTCCTACCATGGAAGTGGCACTGGTGATCTGCTCGATCGCATAGTCGAGGCGCTTCCTGAGGTCGAGGACGAAGCCGAGCCTGAGGGTCCCGCCATCGCCATCGTAGGTCGCCCAAACGTCGGCAAGAGCCGTCTGCTCAATGCGCTGATCGGGCAGGAGCGATCGATCGTGAGCGATGTCCCGGGAACGACCCGTGACACTCTCGATACAGTTCTCGTCTGGGCCGGCCAACCCATCACTCTCATCGACACGGCTGGCATCCGGCGCCGGGGCAGAATCGACCGCGGAATCGAGCAATACAGCGTCCTCCGGTCGATGCGCGCGATTGACAGGGCGGATGTTGTCCTCTTGGTAATCGACGCGACCGAAGGTTTCACTTCCCAGGACCTGCATATTGCCGGATACATCGCCGAACAGAAGAAAGGTGTGGTCGTCGTCGTCAACAAGTGGGATCTCATTGAGAAAGACGCGACGACAATGGAGGACTACCGGGAGCAGGCCCGCGCAGCACTCGATTTCATGCCATATGCGCCGCTAACCTTCGTGTCGGCGAAGTTCGGGCAGCGAGTGCAGCAGGTGATCGACAACGCGCTCGCGGTCGTTGCCGAGCGCCACAAACGGGTACCGACCGCCGCATTAAACAAGATGCTCAAAGAAGCGGTCGCAGCGCACCCGCCTCCGAGCAAACCAGGGAAGTGGCTCAAGTTCTACTACGCGACCCAGGCCGATACATCACCGCCAACCTTCATCATCTTTATGAACGATCCGGCCCAGATTCACTTCTCCTATCGGCGGTACCTGGAGAACAAGCTGCGGGAAACCTTTGGATTCTCTGGAACCGCGATCCGGATGAGTTTCCGCGGACGCGACGAAGGTCGATAGCGTGCCAGGCCAGGTGGCCGGCATCGTCCTCGTAGTCTTTGCGTTTCTCGTTGGCGCCATCCCCTGGGGATATCTCGCGGGCAGGGTGTCACGCGGCATCGACCTTCGCAGCGTGGGCAGCGGGGGTACTGGCGCGACTAATGTTCTTCGCACGCTCGGTACGAAGCCATCAATTGCGGTGGCAATTCTTGATGTCCTGAAGGGGTTGCTCCCAGTCGTCTTCGCGAGGATGGCCAACTTCGACCCAGCATGGACAGCCGCGGCAGCGGTCGCAACCGTCGCCGGGCACTGCTGGTCGCCGTTTATCGCGTTCAAGGGAGGAAAGGGTGTCGCTACCGGCGCCGGGGCAGCCGTGGGCCTTTTTCCTCAGGTTCTATTGACCCTGCCCGTAATGGCTCTGATCGTCCGGACAACACGGTTTGTGTCACTAGGCTCACTCGTTGCAGCATGGCTCGGGGCGCTGCTTGCCATGGCTCTCGCGGCCGCGGGCCAACTCGAATGGCCTGCTACGCTGGCGATCCTGGCAATTTCAGCGATCATCACCCTGCGCCATGAGGGGAACATCCGTCGTCTTCTGGCGGGAACCGAGCGGCGCATCGGAGAATCCATTCCCCTCTAGGCTTCGAGATTGCTGGTCGTCATCCCTATAGCCGTGAGGGAACCGTTGGCGCCACGACCACGCCGACGAGACCATATCCTCAAGGGTAGACCGACGTGGTTCCCACCCGAGAACCTCTCGTACCTTGCTGGAGTCAGCCACCAGATTTGCGGGGTCTCCAGGACGTCGTCCAGAGTAGACCACTGGCACCCCAATCCCGGTAACGCGTTCGACGGCATCGAGTACCTCACGCACCGACGCGCCGCCGCGGGTGCCGAGGTTCATCGCGCCAAGCGAGGCGCGATGAGCGACCATGTGATCGAGGGCTAAGAGATGAGCGTCGATCAGGTCTGCGACGTGAACGTAATCGCGGATTGCGGTTCCATCCGGGGTGGGGAAGTCGGTACCGAAGACGGAGAGCGGTTCGCGCAGCCCAGCGGCGGCATCGAGCGCGCTTGGAATCAAGTGCGTCTCGGGACGGTGGTCTTCTCCGATGTCTCCGGCCGCCCCGGCGACGTTGAAGTATCGCAGCGCGGCAAACGCGAAGTTGTAGGCGGTGGCATATGAGGCGATCGCCCGCTCTGCGGCCAACTTCGAGGCGCCATACGGATTGATGGGCTCCAGCGGCGAGTCCTCGGTGATGGGAACGCGTTCCGGCGCACCATAAACAGCCGCTGTCGACGAAAGGACGATGACCGGTACTCCCACGTCGATCATTGCGTCCAGGACATTCAATGTCCCGCTGGTGTTGACTCGCCAGTATGGCGCGGGATCGCGGACCGACTCAGGCGCTATCGTTAGCGCGGCGAAGTGAAGCAGCGCGTCCGGCTGGTGCTCGCGCAGGACGGATCTCATTGCAAGCTGGTCGTTAATGTCGACGTGAGCGAAATGCGCCGCATGCGGCAGCGCTTGCCTACGACCCTGGGAAAGGTTGTCGATCGCCACGACCGTATCGCCGCGTTGGACAAGACGATCGACTGCGGTGCTCCCGATATATCCAGCCCCACCGGTGACGACGACTTTCACAACCCCTCCAAGAACGTCTCGGGCTCAACCATCATTGTAGAATCGCCGGAGACCGTCCGTCCCCGCGCATACCAGTCCGGCTCCTTCGTGAAGCAAGAAAGGAACCACCGATGCTCGACCTGTCGAGAGCACCGCAATTACAAACCGATCCTGAGGTGGCTGGGGCGATCGCGCGCGAAGAAGGCCGCCAACGTGACGGCGTCGAGCTCATCGCGTCCGAAAACTTCGTCAGCGCAGAGGTGTTGGCCGCGGTTGGGAGCGTCCTCACGAACAAGTACGCCGAGGGATACCCGGGAAAGCGGTATTACGGAGGCTGCGAATACGTCGACGAGGTCGAGCGTCTGGCCATAGAAAGGGCGAAACGGCTGTTCGGGGCAGAGCACGCCAACGTTCAGCCGCATTCCGGATCCAATGCAAATCTCGCCGTATACCTGGGATTTCTCGAACCCGGAGACCGCATCCTCGGACTCAGTCTGGCTGAGGGTGGTCACCTCACACACGGGCACGCGGTCAATTATTCGGGCCGGCTCTTCGAACCACACTTCTTCGGCGTCGATGCGACCACCGGGCTTATCGATTATGACGAGGTCGCGGCGCGAGCCAGAGATGTTCGACCGCGCGCGATCATCGCCGGTGCCAGCGCCTACAGCCGTCAGCTGGATTACGAGCGCTTCCGGGCCATCGCTGATGAGGTCGGCGCCTTCTTATTCGCTGATATCGCCCATCCCGCCGGACTGGTGGCAACTGGCCTTCACCCCAGTCCCATCCCACACGCTCATGTCACTATGACGACCACGCACAAGACGCTGCGCGGCCCCCGTGGGGGCATGATCCTCTGCGCCGAAGAGCACGCCAAGACGATCGACAAATCGGTCTTCCCTGGGTTGCAGGGCGGCCCCCTGATGCACGTCATCGCCGGCAAGGCTGTGGCTCTCGGCGAGGCGCTGTCGCCCGAGTTCCAGGACTATTCGGCGCGAATCATTGCGAACGCGCAGGCGATGGCCGCGGAACTGGCCAGCCGAGGACTGCCGATCATCTCAGGGGGAACGGACACGCATCTGATGTTGGTCGACGTCGGGTCTCGCGGACTTAGTGGCAGCAAGGCCGAGAAACTTCTCGACCGCGTCGGCATCACATGCAACAAGAACACTATTCCGGGGGATACTCGCCCCCCCGCCCAGGCCAGCGGCATCCGCCTCGGGACACCAGCGGTGACGACGCGCGGTTTTGGTCCCAAGGAATGTCGAACCGTGGCGGCCTATATTGTGGACATCCTGGAATCGCCTGAAGACGACCTCGTTCACACCAGACTCGCGGACGACGTGCGGGAATTGATTCGGCGGTTCCCGCTTCCTGGAGTTCATTGACGGGAGAACGCGAGACCGGATCTTGGGGATAATCTGGCAAACGCGCTTCCGCGTGCTGGCGAACCTGTGATCTATTGGAGGAGCAGCTCGAACCTCAGCTGATCACGCTCCGATGAGGCCAGCCGGCGATTCACGAGGTGATACAGCCCGACGACGAAGTCTCGGGTATGAGGACTGAGCGCGGTGCCCACGACGGCCCCCGCCACACCTCCGACAACGGTGCCGAGCAGAAATGGACCCACCGGCGAACCCTGCGCCACGGACGCTCCGGGCAACTGCGCGCTGCGGTCGTCGGTCGGAATCTGCAGATGTCTCGACACCCGTTCGTCCTCCGCGAGGGGCTGCACAAACCGTTCTCGCGTCATTGAATCGCCAAGAGTGTTGGGGCTTCGGCCCACAAGTCTTCGAGGCGATAAAAGTCACGCTGATCTTCCGAAAAGATATGCACCAGCACATCGCCAAAGTCGAGCACAATCCAGCCACTGGTTGCTCCGCCCTCGATGCGCTGCGGCCGTATACCTGCTTCCGCCATGCGCTCGGCGACGGTCCGGTTGATTGCGCGGAGCTGGCGTTCATTGGCACCGGCAGTGATCACAAAATAGTCAGCGAAGGGCGAGAGCTCGTGAATGTCGAGGACGACCGTGTCGCGAGCTGGCGTGTCACTGATGATGTCAGCAAGCAGGAGCGCCCGTTCGCGTCCCGCTTCCGCTGCGGGGTCGCGCAGAACCACGTCGACGTCCTCGGCCTCAGATGACACAGACCACTCCAGAATTACCTGCGGCCACGGCGAGACGAGGTGAGCCTGGCAGGGATCGAACCTGCGACCCTGGGGTTATGAGCCCCGTGCTCTGCCACTGAGCTACAGGCCCGCTCACAAAAAGTACCGTGGTGACTGCGCTGGCGCCGCCGAGTTTCCACCGTCGGCACACTGCGCATCCCATAACCAATACTCGTGGGGAAATCGCTCCGGCCATATTTCCACAGCATCATTGTACCGGAGAGTGGCCGGGTCACACCCGATTCTGACCGCATTATCTCACTCTGCGTAGAGGGGCATGACTCCTGCTGCTCCGGCGGAGCGTCGCGGGCGCGTATGTCCCGTTGACAGAGAAAGAAATTCGTCCAGGGAAACGGGGAGACTGAAAAATGGTGAGTCGATTATCGCTATTCGTGATGGCGGGCGTGTTGAGTCTGGGAGTGGTCGACCTCGCACATGCCCAGGAAGCTTCCCCAAGCCCTGACTCAAGCCAAGCCGCATCGTGCGAGGAGATCGAGCCCCGCGACGCGGCGTTCTTCGAGACCGTGGCTGGCACGCCCGAGGCGAGCGCCAATGAAGGTATTCCGGAGCAGGACGCAGCTGGGGCGTCACCAACACCGTTTGCGATGCCGGAAGGGGAGATGGCGGACGAGGCAACCGCGGCGGCTGTATCGGAACTCTATGTACAACTGATCGCCTGTCTGAACGCGAACGATTTCTTGCGGGCCTACGCGCTCTACACCGAAGACTATCTGGTACGAAACCTCAGCGAGGAAGCGATAACTCGACTCGAGGCCACACCGGTGCCGAGTGATGAATCAACCCGCAGTGAGTTCGGCGGACTCATGGATGCACGCATGCTGGAGGACGGTCGGGTCGCCGCGCTCGTGACGGTCTCAAACCCACAGTCGGGTGACGTTCTGATTCACGCGATCTTGCGTGAGGAGGACGGAAGACTGCGGATCGATGACGAGGCGGTGGTCGAATCGGAGGTTTCCGCGACCCCGGCATCATAACCGACAGTAGCGCCGCCCAATCTACGCTTCCGACACGGCACCCACGCTGAGATGGCAGGTAGCGCGGTTCAGCCTACGCGCTGTCTCTAAGCAGAGATCCGAAAGGTAACAAGAGGGGCGCTCCCGCGGCCCCTCTTGTTACTCTTGGCGCATTACTGCCAGTTTCGGGGAGCGGGGGACGAGACTCGAACTCGCGACAGCCTGCTTGGAAGGCAGGTACTCTACCAACTGAGTTAC
>JAHWJF010000100.1 GCA_019348515.1 Chloroflexota bacterium
TAGGCTCGACTTGCCGGCCTGCGGATAGGCCCAGCGTCCTATGGGACGTTCGTGAACGTGACGACCTCATCAACCAGCTAGCGATCTTCCACCTCGACAAAGATCATGAGCATGGTTTCTGGCCCGTCGGGAGGGATCGGCGGGTCATCACTGACGACGAGAGCGCTGACCCGCCCGTCGGCCATGAGCGAGACGTCAGTAACGGCGAGGAGCCGGATGTACTCCCCGACCGGGATCGGCTCGTATGGAGCCACGTGGGCGGAGATATCCTCGGGGGTCGTGTCCGGGGGCGGTCCGAACCCGCGGAGCATGTCGGCGGTGAAGAGGGCGTAGAAGCGCCCATTCTCGGCGCGGTTTTGGCAGGCGAAGAGCTGCCGCACTGTGGCCGTTATCTCCGTCACAATCGCCGCGTCAGCCGGCTCGCCAAGAGGAAGCGAGACCGACGTCATGGCCGTGTCGGCTTCAGGCGTTGAGGGCTCTGGCATGCCTGCGGCGGGCCGGGGGTACCACATCTCGATCAGCTCTTCGACCGGCACCGGTTCGACCCGGCACTCGGCGGGATCGATAGCTTCCCCACCCGAACCCGTTGGCGTGGCGACTTGCGCGTGGCCGGTCTGCGGCCAGACGAGCAAGAGCGTAACGAGAACAGCAGCGAGAATCGGGCGGGAACACATTCGAGGCAAGTCCTTGTCTCGTCCAGCCGCCTCGACGGGAGAGGGACGGTTCACGAAACCGCCCTTTACAGTGGGAAGCTCCCTTCTGACAGGCGGCCACGTTGCACTACATGGGATCTCTGCCGGTTGCCGCCTTCAGGATGCGTGCAGCCCGAAGCGTACGCTGTGTCTGGAGATGTCGACATACCTAATCATAGGTATTTCTTTAATATTCCAACGGCACCGACGGCGTGGAGAAACAGGCACTACGGGGCCATGTCGGCCACAGGATGATCGACTGTCAGGCAAGACCCATGCGAACCGCGTAAGACGCAATGGCCGCGCGAGAGTCGACCCCGAGCTTGCGGCGGATGTTCTTGGTATGAACCATCGCCGTGTAGCGACTGATAAAGAGGGCGGTGGCGATCTCGCGGTCGGAGCGCCCGGCGGCGAGGAGGCGAAGCACCTCTAATTCCCGCGAGGTAAGCCCGTGGCTGGTTGCGCCGGATCGTCGCCGAGGGAGGTCTTCTCCCAGCTGTGGCAAGTCGGCGGCGGCCAGCGCCTCGGCGGACGCCTGCGCGATGGAGAGCTGCCGGCCAGCCTGCCATGCTGCCGCGAAGACGGTTGAATCGAGCGCCGATCGCACGGCACTAAGGGTTGCGTCGTGGCGAGACTGGAGTGCGGGCTCGAGCGCGCTGTCGAGGCGCTCTCGCAACGCGTCAGCCGCACCCAGGAGGCGAGCCGCACGCACCGTGTCGGTGCCGGCCGCAATTCCCGCCAGCCCTTCCCAACACTCGGCAATCGCCGTGGATGTCTCCCCTAGACACCGAAACCGCTGCAGGGCGTCCGCGAGAAAGCGTGCCGCTCGGGTCTCGTCTCCCTGCACGCGCATCACCTCACCGAGGGAGAGGAGAAAGATTGCCGCGGCGCGCTGGTCGCCGGTGGCTTCACTGAGGGCTATCGCCTCCTCGAACAGCGCGGCAGCCCGCGCGTGATCACCCCTAAAGCCGGCCACCAGTCCGAGGTTGCCAAGAATGCCGGCGATCTCTGCCTGGTCGCCGCTCGCTCGAAAAAACGACAGCGCTTCCTCGAAGAACTGTGTAGCGGAAGCGAAGTCCTCACACGCGGCTGCCACGTTCCCGAGGACGCAGAGCGCTCGGCTCCTCCCGCTGTCGTCCTCACCGGGCCTCCATAACGACAAACTCTCCTCGGCAAGGCGAACAGCGTGGTCGTAATCCGCCTGCAGGAACGCCAGGTGACTGGCCCAGACGAGAGCGTGCCCGCGAACATCCGGCGCGACCGGCCCGGCGGCCAGGGCTCGCGCAAACCACGATCGCCCCTCGCTCACGTGGCCGCGCACGGCCCAGAATTGCCAGAGCGCCGACGCCAACCGCAATGCCTGGGCGGGATCATTGGCGATCGTCCAGCCAAGGGCGGCTCGCAGATTGTCGTGGTCCCGTTCGAGCTGGTCGAGCCACGCTTCAGATTCGAATGAGACTGATGAATCTGTTGCGGAGGCTAACGCGAGGCAATGTGCCGCAAGACGATGCCGTAACTCCTCCTCCTCGCCGTGGGCTGCCAATTGCTCCAACCCGTACTCGCGAATCGATTCGAGCATGAGGAAGCGAGGCTCGCCCGTACCGATCGTTCGCTGGATGAGGCTGTGCTCCAGGAGCCGACCGAGGCCGTTCAGGACAGCGTCTGCGGCACCAGGTATGCATGGACCGATCACGGCCTCAGCTGCCGCGGCGTCGCACCCACCGACGAAAACGGCGAGTCCCCGGAATCCCCGCTGCTCCTCGGGTGAAAGCAGCGCATAGCTCCAGCCGATCGCATCACGCAGCGTCCGATGGCGCTGGGTGGCGTCACGCGGTCCTCGCGTGAGCACGGCGAGGCGACCGTCCAACCGGGCGGCCAGGGCGGCGGGGGACAGGGTCTCCAGCCGCGCCGCCGCGAGCTCGATCGCGAGGGGTAATCCTTCGAGTTGTGAGCAGACGCGGGCAATTGCCACGGCGTTCTCCGGTCTGAGGGCGAACCCATGATCGACCGCGGCGGCTCGCCCGATGAAGAGCGCGACGGATGGATTCCGTCCTAATCGGTCGATCGATGGCAACCGGATCGGATCGGGAACCGGCAGGGGCGGCACAGACAGGTGATGTTCACCGCCCACCCGCAATCGGACCCGGCTGGTGACCAATGCTGATACGTTTGGACAGAGCGTGAGCAGGTGGCTCATTTCCGGGGCGGCGTCAACGACCTGCTCAAAGTTGTCGAGCACGAGGAGGAGGTGCTTCTGGTGGATCTCCCCGACCAACCGATCGAAGAGCGGACACGTCCCGTCATCACGAATGGCGAGCGCATCTGCGACAGCGGAGATCACCAATTCGGGATCGTGCACAGACGCCAGGGGAACAAACACCACGCCGTGTTCAAATGTGTCCGCAAGTGCAGCCGCGGTTGCAATCGCGAACCGCGTCTTTCCGACGCCGGCCACGCCGGTCAGCGTGAGAAGACGAACATCTCCACAGAGATAAGCGGCAGCAGCGGCAACTTCATGCTCACGCCCGATGAGCGGCGTGAGCGGAAGTGGAACGTTCGAAGATGGAGGAAATCCTAGAACGCTCGACATCCTCGCCACCTCAATTATCCGGCTGCAATGCGGGCACCGTACCTTGATGGAGAGTTACTGAGCAGTCAATCCAGATATGGTCGTCCATTCCAATTGTTGCCACTCTGGCCCATTGAAATGTGACCTCACTTGACGAACGGATCAGTATCTCTTGACGTTTCGTGCGTCCCTTTCGTGCGTCCCTTTCTGTTTGAGCCATGACCAGGCCGAAACCTGAGGTCTGTCGTATCCCGTTATGGCTTGCCTAGCCAATTCAATGCCATTGAGAGGCGGTGACACCCCGCCCTACCATGGTCATGGCCTTGCCCTATCCGGCCCGACCCATGGGCATCAGATGAGGGGCGAGGTCGTACCGCCCGTGACCCACCTATGCCCAACACGACAACACCCTGCCCAAGGCCTGTACTGCTCAGCGAACTGAAGCGCAGACGCCTGCATGCACTCGGGGTTCAGGCAGGTCACTACCGGATCGCACCGCACCCCAATCAGGGCCTTGCTACCATCATGACGGCATCGCCGCCCTCGGCCCTGGAGATTCCGTCGTGCCGCCCGCATCGTTGACCAACCCTGTTCTCACCACTGATTCGGCCTCCCGACGGGAGCTGCGCGGCGTGGTGGAGCGGATCACGTTTCAGAACCCGGAGGACAGTTTCACCGTTGCCCGCCTTGCCCTTCCACATCCTGGAGGCCGTGCCTCTCTTGCGGCCCGCTGAACCGTCGTAGCACGTTGCGCGTTACGGTCGCGACGGTGTTGGCATACCCGTGCGCCGATAGTGACCCAGTCCAGGCGATTGACCCGACTGAGAAAACGGCGCCGCCACCCGGATACTCGAGGTACACCATGTCGGCGCGAACGCGCGGATTGACCGTACCTCCTTGCATCGAATCAGTCATCAGGATCTCCTCGGCCGCTGCCTGGTAGCCGTTAGAGAAGCCTGTGGCTGTTGCGAGCAGCATCGCGTGCGCCGGGGTACCCAGGTCACGGTCATAGCGGTCGATCTCGTGACCGGCCGCCCCATGTCCGAGGACCAGGTTTGGGCAATTGCCGATTGGCTCGTCTGGATCGATCCCTTCGAAGACGAAGGAAACTCGCGGGTCGAAGCTGTCGGGTTGGCGCCGGTACGGCATGGCCCAATCGAAGCCTTGGCCAGTGAACCCTACCCCGACGAGAGCCTGGGGTGACCGACCGCGGTTTCGCCATAATCCACCGAGCTCCCTAGTGGTGCTGTGGTAGTACTCGCCAGGTGCGGCTCGCCAGGCGCCGGTTCCGCCCCAGCGACGAACCTCGATCAGGTGCGAGTTCTCGGGGTCGATCGAGGTTACCCAGTAAAAGCCGTTGCCACCGAGGTACATCACGCGCCCGCCGCTCTCGAGGTATGTTCGCAAGGCAGCGAGCATCCGGTCAGTCCAATACTCCGGGTGTGAGCCGGTGATGACAACCTGGTAGGGGGCGAGGAGCGCCGCCCCTTCGCCATGAACATCCTCATCGGTGATCGCGTCAAAGGCAAATCCTTCGTGTTCCAGCCAATCCACCAGGTAGAGGTCGGCCGGAAAGGCATGCGGCGCGTCGATGTGGCGGGCTCGCGCCTTGGGTCGCAGGTTCAGGATCGGCCGCAGCCGCGACGAGTAGCAGACGCCTGAGCCGTCGGCGTGGAAGTCGTAGAGACTGAGGAGCTTGTTGGCTTCGAGGTATCGCAGCTCGCTCGCATCGACAGCCGGGTTCATCCGCGGCAGGTGGAGCTTTGGCGAGTACGCGATTTCTGTTCCCTGCTCGTTCCCATAGGCGAGGTAGGTGAGGGTCGGAAACAGGACCGCGATCGTCGCCAACGGCCGTGCAGTCGGCGGCCTGACAAAGAAGGGGATATGGTCCTCGGCCCCCTCGCTCTGTAATCGAGCGGCGTAAACCCCGCTCGGCAGATCCGGCGATACCGTGAATGCGAAGTCCGGCTCCCAACCGACGTCATCTACGTCGTCTTCATGGAACCAGATTGCGCCATACTGCTCGGGGACGCGCCGCGGGTCCGTCTCCTGTCCACTCCAGTTGTGACCAGTCACAGCACGAGTAGGCATGTTTACCGCGCGGCCATGCAACCCGTTTGCGGACCGGTCGAACACTTGTCTCGACGCCGTGTCGGCACCAAAGTCCCAGGCGGCTATCACCTCCTTGCCAAAGGCCATATCGGACCCGCGATCGCGTGAGGCCCGCAACTCCTCCAGGGAGAGCGCTCGCGCATATATACGCAGTCCGTCGATCTTCCCATTGAAATGACCGCCGATCACCGGGTCAATCACCGAGTCACCCTCGACATACCCCCCGATGACCAGCGGCACGGCCGACCAGAGATTCGGGCTCGCCGGTACCCGGTGCTCGGCCGCGAGTCGCACCGGGTCATTCGGCCAGACCTCACGCGGCTCTTGAAGCAGGAGAACGTGTCCGTGTTCCGCATCGAATGAGACGGCGACGAAGCACCACTCGTTGGCGCGCAGAGGCGCGCCAGCGGAGATCCGCGAGGTGTTGCCGTGTCCATCACCCAGCCAGAACGAGAGGTAACCGTCCGCGTTGATCACGAGTCCGTAGCCGCGGCCCGCAGCGGCCGACCACTTCGTCACGATTCCCTGCGCCCCCTTGCCGGGCAAGGTCGGCCAAATCCACGCCCCCAAGGTCAGTCCGGGCGGCGGCTCCAGAACGGGGTGGTCCGGCACGATCACGTAGGAGCCAGGGAAGATAAGCTGCACCCGGCCGGGGTAGACGTCATCGACGGCTGAAACCACAACGCGTTCCCTGAAGCCGGGACCGGTCGAATTCTCATCGCCGTGGATGAGACGGACGACACTCGCTTGATACGTCTCCCGGCTACAGCTCACCATAAAGCGAATCGTCTCGCCGGGCGCGACGCTCAGTCGATCCGCGTAACCAACGAGTTCCATCTGCCCACCATCATCACGGTCGATATCGACTCGACGACCAGGGAATATAGGAGAACCGTCGCCGTAGGATCCTCGCAGATTCGTCAGGTGAGGTCGACGGCATGTGCTTCTTGAGGCAAACGACCGGGATCGGTGCAGGTATCTTCACATTGACTGCCCAGGATGGCGCACGACGGCTAAGGCGCGAGTTCATCAGGGTTACACTGCGACAGACAGGCAGATAGTTCCCCTCCCGTCATAGACGAACCAAGAGGACACCATGGTCGCGACCCTCGAAACCACCCGTCCTGAATTGGAGCAGGACGCGATCGACCACCTCTGGTTCCATGGCTGGGACATGGATTGGGAGGAGCTGACAGGGCAAGAGGGTCTCAAAGTCTTCGCCCGCGCGAAGGACTGCACCCTGATCGACGTGCGCGGGCGGGAGTTCATTGACGGACTCTCCGGGCTGATGGTCGTCAACGTCGGCCACGGCCGACGCGAGATCGGCGAGGCGATGGCCGAGCAAGCCGGGCAGATCGCCTATGCCGCCAGTTCCAACTACACGACGATTCCGGCCGTCAAGCTCGCCCGGACGTTGGCGGAGATCACGCCCGGTGATCTGGAGCGAGTCTTCTTCTGTTCAGGTGGATCGGAAGCGGTCGAGACGGCGCTCAAGATCGCCAAGCAGGCGCAGGCGCTGCGAGGCTACCCCAAGCGCTACAAGATCATTACGCGGCGCGGCTCCTACCACGGTATGACGTTGGGCGCTCTGAGCCTGACCGCCGGCCGGCAGGAGGAGTACTTCGGCCCATTCATGTACGGCGTCTCCTACGTTCCGTCGCCAAATCGCTATAAGAACGATTTCGGATTGGACGGCGAAGACGGTGACATCATGTGTGCCCGCTACGTCGAGCAGGAGATCATCAACCAGGGCCCGGAAACGGTCGCCGCGGTTATCGGCGAACCGGTCTCAGTCTCGAACGGCACGCACGTGCCCTCGCCGCGGTACTGGCAAATGTTGCGTGAGATCTGCGATCGCCACGGCGTGTTCCTCATCATGGATGAGATCATCAACGGCTTTGGCCGAACGGGGACGCTCTTTGCCGCCGAGCAGTTTGGCGTCGTGCCCGACATCATGACGATTGCCAAAGGTCTATCCAGCGGATACGCGCCGATTGCCGCGGCCGTTGTCCGACCCGGTGTCTTCGAGGGGTTCAAGGAGGAAGGCGCCTCCATCGGTCACCTCCTGACGTTTGGCGGCCATGCGGTTGCCACTGCCGCCGCCAACGCGAACATTGCGATCCTCCTGCGCGAGGGTTTAGTCGAGCGAAGTGCTGAGCAAGGAGCCTACTTGTTGGCCCAGTTGCAGCAGTTGCGCGCGCATCCCACGGTTGGCGACGTACGCGGGGTCGGATTGCTGTGCGCCGTCGAGTTGGTCAAGAGCCAACGGACGAAAGAAAACTGGGGAGTGCGCCATCCATTTACCAAATCTCTTGGCGAAGCGGTTCACGGTCGAGGATTGCTCACTCGTGTCTGGAACGCGATGCATTTCGCGCCCCCGCTGGTGGTGACGCGAGAAGAAATCGACAGGATGGTGGCCATCGCGGACGAGGCGCTCACTGAGGTGGAGGCACAATTCGCTGGCGAGATTGCCGAAGCGGGGTAATTCTCGCGCCCATCCCGGATGAAAGAGGGAGTTCATGGCACGGATTCGCGTCGGGTTGATTGGCGCTGGGCTCCACGGCGAGATGCACCTCGCGACCTACAGCATGGATGATCGCTGCGAGCTCACCTGCATCTGCGACCTGAACGAAGAGCGAGCCCGGCAGATGGCGGCGAAGTACCGCTGTGATTGGACGACGAGCGTTGCCGAGCTCGCGTCCGCCGTCGACGGGGCCAGCGTCGCCACCCCCGACTTTGCCCACCTCGCTCCCGCGCTCGAGCTGATCGCGGCGGGCAAACATGTCCTGATGGAGAAGCCGCTGACGACCGACGTCGCGGAGGGCGAGCGCCTAGTCGCGGCTGCGCGGGAGCGCGGCGTGAAGCTCATGGTGAACTTCTCGAACCGCTGGAACCCGAAGTTCCTGGCGGCGCGGGAAGCGATGTCTTCCGCCCGATTGGGCGATTTCATCATGGGCTACTCCCGTCTGAGCAACACGATCAGCGTGCCGACAAGCATGCTCGCCTGGTCATCGCAATCAGGCCCCGAATGGTTTCTCTTCCCCCATACCATCGATGTCGTGCGATGGATCGTGGGTCAGGAGATCACGCAGGTGTACGCGGCGGGGCGCAAGGGCGTCCTCACCGACCTCGGCATCGACGCGTACGACGCGATCCAGGCGGTTGTCCATTTCGGCGACGCATTCGTCACTTTTGAGACGTGCTGGGTCATCCCGAACTCTTGGCCGTCGGTTGTCGATTCCACGATGACGCTCTTTGGTACAGCTGGTCGCATGGAGATCGACCAGAACGACCAAGGGATAACCGTCGCTGGCGATCGGTTCGAGACTGGCGCACCGTACGGCAGGTACGATCAATACGGCGTGCCACGCGGGTTCTATCTTGAAGGGATTCGCCACTTCGTCGACTGCTTGGTTGACGATCGCGATCCCGTCGTCACCGGTGAGGATGGTCTTGCCGTCACGCGCGCGATCACCGCGATCCGCGAATCGATCGTTTCAGGAGGCCCAGTCAGGGTTGCGCCCCGGTCGCATTAGCGGTACAAGTGGCGTGCCCACGGGACGCCCAGATCATCTCACGTTTCGAGAGGAGGAGTTGCAATGTCACGCGATCCCCGACTCAATCGTCGACATTTCCTGGCGCAAACCGGAGCCGCCGGTCTGGCCGCCACGTTCATGGCGCGGGGTGCGCTGCCGGCAGCGAGCGCTCCGCGTGCTGCCT
>JAHWJF010000101.1 GCA_019348515.1 Chloroflexota bacterium
AGGGACACCGCATCGCCCTGGAGGTAAGCAGCAGCAACTTCCCCCGCTTCGACCGCAATCTCAACACCGGCCACGAGCTCGGCGCGGACGCCGAGATGTTGCCCGCCGTGCAGACCATTTTTCACGACGCCGAGCACCCTTCTCGATTGGTGCTACCGATCGTGCCGCGGTAAGCGTGGAATTCCCGTTCTCTATGTGCTTTGTGGAAAGCAGGAAGGGCCGGGAGAAATTCCCGGCCCTCTTGTCATGGTGGTTTGTGTCCGCTACGCCGTCGGGGTGCCCACCATATCCGGCTCGATCAGCCCCAGCATGATCTGTTCGTCAATCAGCCAGCGGCCGTCCTCGTCCACGAACTCCCAGTAGAAGCGAGACGGCCCGGGCGGCTCCGCAAATGGATCCTGAACGGAGTTGTCGTTCGCTGCCGAATCATGCAGTTTTTTCGATCTGGCTTTCTCCCAGCGACTTTCCAGATCAGGGTGCTCGCGTCCTCGCGCAACTCCTCAGCCCGACGCATCCGCACGCCCGAGGCCGGCACACGATCTCCCGCCTAGGGCAATGTGGTTATCGAGCTGCTGTTGGCTCAGCGGGTGGTCCAACGGCGGTTGATATCCAGGATGCGGGACCCCTTTACTCGATCGTATTGACAGCCATGATGGGCGCGCCGAGGCTCTGATCGATTCACGCATCTCGCGAGATCTTCGGTTCTTCTGCTGCAATCGTTGGTTCGCCCGATCGCGCTTGCCGTTCGCGGTCCCGCTGCTGACTGGATTGCTCCCACTCCCGGTCCTCAGCTGTCATGCCGCTACGACGCCGATCTTCACGTTGACTGACCTGTTCCCCGGCAGATGAGGCTCGCCGCTCATCCTCCTCCATGAGCTTGCGGCCTTTGGTCCTGGCTTTCTGGAAGAACTGTGTCACCTGCGTCAAACGCTCGCGAAGTCCCATAACCAGTCCTCCTTTGGCTCTAGGCTATCGGCGACAGTCTCCGCCAGCCTCGTGCCCATCGGTAGAATGAATGCAATTCCTGGGCCGAGACACCTCTAATCCGGCTTGCACCTCCACCGATCCAGTGTCGCGCCCGTTTCTGCCCTGGAGTCGCCTTTATCACCTGGTGAGAGAGTACCCTCGTCACCGGACCGAGGGGTGGGTTTGCCGCACCAATGGGTGCTCCCGCGCTCCGGGGATCAACTCACGCCGTGCTTGGGGATCGGTCTCGTTCGACCTGCCTAACCCTGTCTACTGGCGGGCTGGACACGATCGTGGTCCAGCCGCCGGACGGTGTCGATTACCTCCGAGGTCATTGCCTGGGGGCGCGGTGCGCCGTATCGTCAGGACATGGCAACGACGATCGACAGAGGAATCACGCGGCCGATCGGGGATCTCCTGCGGGAGTGGCGAGAGCGGCGGCGGCTGAGCCAGCTGGCCCTCGCCCTTGATGCGGACGTCTCGACGCGGCACCTCAGCTTCCTCGAGACGGGACGGGCGCGGCCGAGCCGGGAGATGCTGCTGCGGTTGACCGAGCGGCTGGATGTTCCCTTACGCGAGCGCAACACCATGCTGCTCGCGGCCGGCTTCGCCCCGGCCTATCCCGAGCGCGATCTTGATGATCCCGCGCTCGAGGTGGCACGGGCGGCCGTCGACCGGGTGCTGCTCGGGCACGAGCCGTTCCCCGCAATGGCGGTCGATCGCTATTGGACCCTGATCGCCGCCAATCGCATCGTTCCGGCGCTGCTCACCGGCGCCGCGCCGGAGTTGCTCCGGTCGCCGGTCAACGTCCTGCGCCTGAGCCTGCACCAGGAAGGGTTGGCGCCGCGCATCGCGAATCTCCCTGAGTGGCGGGCGCATCTCCTGGCGCGACTGTCTCGCCAGGTGGAAATCACCGCCGATCCGCGGTTAGCGGAACTCCTCCAGGAGTTACAGAGCTATCCGGGAAACCTGGATACGAAGGGTGTGGACGAACCCGTCTCACTATTGGTGGCGGTGCCGTTGCGTCTCCGCACCGAGCACGGCCTCCTGTCGCTCCTCAGCACGACGATGGTCTTCGGCACGCCGGTAGACGTGACCCTCGCCGAGCTGGCAATCGAAGCGTTCTTTCCCGCCGACGCCGCAACCGCCGGTCTATTGCAGCGCTTCGCCCCGGAGAAGGTGAATCGCCACGGAGGCAACTAATGCATCGGGCGAAAGTCGGGTCATTCTGAGCGCGAGCGAAGAATCTCGTATGCCCGGTACGCGAGGTATCAGACGAGATCCTTCGTTCCTCAGGATGACCCGACTCCTGAACACCGCGCTAATGTCGGCGCAATCCTCTCTCGAGGTCTAGATCGTGCACCTGCAGGAGGTCATTCAGATGAATATCTTCTTGAATCTCGATTCGAGCTGGGCAAATCCGGCCGCCGTCGCGCTGATGATCGCCGGGCTCTTGCTCATGGTGCGTGGCCTTCGCGGTGGCCGTGATGGGGCCCGCGCTCTGCTCGGTCAGCGCACCGACATGCTGAGCCGGATCGAGGGGTTCCGCCTGACCGTCTTCGGGTTGGTGTTGATCGGTGTCGGCGCGGCGGTGATGTGGCAGGCGAGATGGCTGCTGCTCCTGGCCCTCGGCATCGGATTCGTCGAGATCCTGGAATCGAGCACGTTGATCGCCGTCTGGAAGTGGGGCCGGCGGACGGAGAGTGGCCAGACTACCACCCTGAGGCCGTCCGCTCCCCGCTCTCCTCAGCCAACAGGGAGTCGGGACACGGTTGTCGCACTCCCAGAGAGTCTGGGGTGACGTGCGTCGATTGCGAGACCGCGGGAGCCAGCCCCCAGGGTCACCTCACTCCTTACAGGGCAGAATGCACTCAACGCCACCTGAGACGACAGGAATGCACTGTTCCGCGCCCTGGCACTCCCCGCACGTCCCCGTCGCGAGGAACCGTCCATTGATCCTGGTGCAGATCTTCTGATTCGTAGAGTCGGTTCGGCAGGCGCACATGTTCCCCTCTGGGTCGGCCCCGCACTCAGCGGCGGCGGCGCAGGTCTGTAGAACCGGGGGCGTCGTGCCCGGGGTGTTCCCGTTCCCCGTGTCACTCCCTTTGCCGCCCTTCTTGCCACGCTTCTTGCCGCCGTTCTTCTTTCGCTTGCCTTTCGCCGCGGCCTCCTGAGACCTCGAGGCGGTACCGAGCACCCCTGTTGCCAGAGAGGCCGCCAGGAGGCCAAACACCTGTCGTCGGTGGTGACGGCAATCCAACGTCCGCGTCAATGTATCGAATGCGGCGGCGTGGATGTCTACGGACGACTCGATGCGCGTGATGGCCATAATTTTCTCTTCCTGTCGTGCTGTCTCTCCTCCGGAACCTCCGGAACTGATCCCAGCTTAGAGGTTCGTCTGGCCTCCCGCGGTCAAAACGGGAGCAGGAGGGCTGTCAACTTGGTGACAGCGGAAGAGGTGGAGCCGCCCCGCATCTCAAATTAGCTGAGAACCAATACCACCCCGGGAAGAGGGCAGAACCACTCCGCCCCCCAGGGAGCACAAGAAGAAACGCCTGCCAGAGCTTCTGGCAGGCGTCCGTATTTCCACGCAAATAGCGGCTTAGAAGTTGCTCGCGCCGCTCTCGACCGTTCCGCCCTGGATCTCGCCGCGCCAGGCGCCGGTCGCCCGCCCGCGGTCCTCGATGAAGGACTTGAACCGTTCCAGGTCGCCTTGAACTCGCCGGTCCACGGCGCCGATCTTATCGCCAACGGTTTCGACGATCCCCTCCGGTTCGTAGCCGATCACCGCGGTGACCCGGGTGCTGTCCGCTCCCATGGGCGTAAACCGGATGGTGCCGGAGTTCTCGGCGCCACTTGTGCTGGTCCAGGCCACCATCTGATCGGGGATCTGGTCAGTGATCACCGCATCCC
Source organism: Chloroflexota bacterium (assembly GCA_019348515.1). GTDB lineage: Bacteria > Chloroflexota > Chloroflexia > Thermomicrobiales > UBA6265 > JACCXM01. The sequence continues at coordinate 3,880 of JAHWJF010000101.1, forward strand.
ACTCTTCCGTCTTGCCGGCGATCGTCGCCCGCCAGTGCAGCCGCGTGTCGTCGAGCTGCCGAACCTCCTCGACGCCTTCCATGAACTGGGGGAATTCTTCGAACTGCGTCCACTGGTTGTAGACCGTGCGGACCGGTAGGTTTACTTCGATCGACTTTTCCACACTTGCCATGAATATCCCCTCTCGTCGTACTCATTTCGAGCGGTAAACCATCCGCGGCACATCCGCCGGATTCAGCATCCGCGTGCCGCTCCGCGAGCGGAGACCGCTACCAATTCCCTAGCACAAACGCGGCCAAGCGGTGTCCGATTGGTCGCAGGGACGACGAACGCCGAGTTTCGATTTCGGATGATCGGTACTGGCACGGCCAACACCCGCTTTGACCCTGCTTCCAATGCAACGGATCCTGGAGGGGGGACTTACGGCTAGCCTCGGCAGCTGGCTCCAATGGTAAAGAATCCACTGCCCCCGTCTCCCCAGAAGTTCAAACTCTTCAAATCCTTCAAACCCTTCGATCACGCCTTCGGCTGCCGGCATCGGCAGCCGGGCGGTGACCACCCCCTTCCCGAGCCGGGGCGGCAGCAAGACCTCCCAGTCACATCGCGCCCTGACCTCTCAATGCGACAATGCGTTCCGCTGCTCGCTGATACCCGTTTTACCGGAGTCCGCCGCCATTCCACCCCTGACCGAAACCGCCGCCTACGTCCGTGATCGACGCACCTGGGCGGCCTACCTCCTGCTCGGCTTGTTCGCTTATCTCGAGACCACGATCGGTCCAGCGATGCCTTTCCTGCGCGCTGAGCTCGGGCTCGGGTATGCCGTCGCCAGCCTGCATTTTTCTGCCTTCGCAGCCGGCGCCATCGGCGTTGGTCTGACAGGGGAGCGGTGGGTGCGCCGCGTCGGCCGGCATTGGTCACTGTGGGGCGGGCTCGGCGGCATGACCGCGGGGGCGTTGCTCATCGCCTTCAGTCCCAGCGTCATCGGCACGATCCTCGGTGCGCTAGTCATGGGGGTGTTTGGGACGCTCTCGCTCATGGTCAACCAGGCCATCCTCTCGGATCTGCACGGTGCCCAGCGCACGATCGCCCTGACCGAATCGAACGTGGTCGCAACTTCGGCCGCGGTCACCGCGCCGCTCCTCATTGGTGGGTTTGCCGCGATGGGTTTAGGGTGGCAGACAGCCCTGGTGCTGCCGGTGCCGTGCGCGGCACTGCTGTGGTGGACCTTTCGCGGCGCGCGTTTTCCCCAGAGTCTGCCGCTCGAGGACAGCCACGCCGGTGGTCAACGGCTCCCGGCCACGTTCTGGGTGCTCTGCCTGGTGCTCTTCCTGGTCGCCGCGGTCGAGTGGTGTATGGCGTATTGGGGAGCCGACTTCCTGGCCTCCGTTGTCGGTCTCGATCGGGCGGCCGCGGCGACAGCCATGACGCTCTTCTTCGTGGCGATGGCCGGGGGCCGGTTCATTGGATCACGCCTTGCGCGGCGGCACCCCAGCGTCAGCTTGCTCCTCGCGGCGATCGTGGTTGCGCTCTGCGGGTTTCTGCTGTTCTGGCTTGCGCCCGCGCCAGCCCCAAGTCTTGCCGGTCTCTTTCTGGCGGGTCTCGGGATCGCCAACTTCTATCCGTTGACGATAGCGGCGGCAACCGGTGCGGCGCCGCATCTGGTCGACCAGGCCACCGCTCGACTGGCCGTGGCCGGCGGTTTGGCGCTCCTGACCGCTCCGCTTGCGGTGGGGGCGCTGTCGGATGCCGCCGATATGCGCTGGGGATTCGGCATTGTGGCGCCGTTGCTCATGCTGGCGTTCGTCAGTCTCCTCTCGGCTCGCTGGCTCACCCCGCGCGCGCAATCGTCAACAGCGATCTCGGCACTACCGCCCACGAGCTTCTGAACCCGGCGCTCGACCTCCTCCCGGACCACAGCAGTCCTCGTGGGAATGCGTGTTCGCTGGAGCCGACATGTGCTCCCCCTTTCGTCACGTTTTCCGCCTCGGCTCACCGCAAAGCGGCACGATTTGCGTTCCTCATGCGTTGGGAATCCCAGATCGGGTGAGTTTCCGATCCGTCGATGTCCACGGTCGCGGCGGGCGAACGACATGGACGGGGCCGGCCCCAACAGGATGCCAGATGTCCTTGTCGATCGCTCCCGGTTCCTTGAAGTGGCTCCTGTGCGCGTCTCTTCGGGGTGGCATCGACGCGGCGCCGTACGTGGGCAGCGAGCGTTGCCACACGAGCAACCGGCTTCCCGGTGGTCGATGACCTCCGGTCCGGATTCGCTGGTGGACTGAACAGTCGTTGCCGAGATCCTGATCTCCCTTTGCAGACCCGGATTCTTGCACCGGTCGACAGGACAGACGGCTTCATGCCGAACCTGATAACGGTCGCGAGGGATGTTTGGGGAATCGGGTAGGAAGGATCGAGGGGGGAAATTGGCTGATCCACTGTCGGTGGATCCCGCCACCGGAGCGATCGCGCGGGTGGTGAACGCGACATCCACCGGGTGGACATCGATGACCGAGCACACGCGCTGGATGGGGTGATCCGCCGTGTCCACGACGTAAGAGTGAGGAGCGAGAACGTGAAGCGACGAGTGAATGGCGCCGCGGTGGGAGCCGCGGCCGGCCTCGTAGGCGTGGCGGGCGTATCGGCCCAGACGCGCCTCCATGACAAGTTTTTCGGCGGCGATGACGGCGGCCTGACTGACATCGCCTCCGCCGGAAACGGCGGTGTCGCGACGGCGTCTGCAAACGGTGGCGCGGTCGGTATTGGCGATATCAACAGCGGCGGCAACGCCGGCAACGCCATCGGCGTGGGCGACACCTCCGGCGGATCAGTTGGGGTCGACGGCGGAAACATCGCGAACCTGACCGATCTGGGTATCTCAGCCAGCGGCGGCACCGCGATCGCGGACGCCTCCGGCGGCGACTACAACCTGGCCTTCGTCAGCTAAGCCTGTAGCCTCACGCTGAGCGGTGAACACCCTTAGCCCCCTGAGCCGTTCAGCACAAGGTGCGGCAAGCTAACGCGTCAGGCGTCGCCAACAAGCGCGGCCTGGAACAGTGACCGGCTGGCGAGCTCGCCAGCCGGTCACTTCTTCTCCCCCATGTCAACTACAACGACTCTGGTGCGGCACCCCCTCGCCGCACGCGTACCGCGTCAGAAGCACGCGAGCGATCTCGCGGACCTGATCGCCTGGCACAGGGTGTGCAAATGTTCTGGTAGCTGGCTGATCGAGCAAGTGGCTTCCTCAGGACATGAGACAGTTGGCCCGCCAGCGACAGGATGGACGTATCGACGGGGAAACTCACCCCGGAACCCGCACAGCGGGAAGCACAAGGGGCAAGAAAGACGGCACGTCCACGACGCATTGACGAGGAGGGAGATTATGGATCTTCGGAAGAAAGCGGCAGCCATCGGCGGCATTACCGGACTGCTTGGCGTCAGCAATGCAACGGCTCAGTCGCGCCTGCAGGACAAGTTTTTCGGCGGCGATGACGGCGGCCTGGTTGATATCGCCTCCGCGGGCACCGGTGGAATCGCCACGGCATCGGCCAATGGTGGCGCCGTGGTCATTGGCGATGTCAACAGCGGTGGCAATGCCGGGAGCGCCATCGGCGTCGGCGACACCTGGGGCGGCCCGGTCTTCGTCGACGGCGGCGCCATCGGGAACGTGACCGACATTGGTATCTCGGCCAGTGGCGGAACGGCCATCGCCGATGCTTCAGGCGGAGATTACAACCTCGCCTTCGTGAGCTAACGCCTCGCGGACGATGCCCATTGAGCGGCATCGTCCATCATCCGCGGCGTGCATCGCGACAGGCGCGTTGCTCCGCTGGCATGATGGACACCTTGCGCTTCACGAGGACGCCTGAGGTCAACAACGCAAAACGCAGAAACCGCAATGACTGGCCCGGAGTGATTTCCGTCCGGTCTTCGCGGTTTCTGTCGTGCTTATCGCTCTTGAGATCCCCGGGTTCACACGGACTGATCCTGCAATTCACATTACGAAATAGGGGTCCTGTGCTTCATCAGATAGAGTCCCGCGATAGTGGATCTCGTAACGCATCTCTGTGCTAGGGTCATGGGAGTGGTCAGGAACCGCACGTCAACACACCAATGAGGAGACCCTGATGCCGGTCAAGATCGGATCGTTTGAACCGTTGTCCGAGGCGGAGTTCACCACCTTGCGGCAGCAGAAGGGGCGCAAGGTGGATCCCGCCATGGCGGCCCTCCTCGACGAGATCGCCACCGGCCGTCCCGTGCGGGTGCCGCTGCTGGACGGCCAGAGTGCCCGCGGTCTGCGCGTCGCCATCAGCCGGGCCGCCGCCACACGCGGTCTCTCCGTGGAAACGCTGAAAGGGGATGGCTTCGTCGCGGTGCGCAAAGCCGAGAAGCCCCCCATCCGCAAGTCGGGGCCAGGATCATCCGAACCGGGGAAGCGGCGGGGCCGGCCACCCAAGCGGCAGGAGCAAGATGCGGCCGAGATCGCTTCCCTCCAGGATCTTGCCGCCGGCGAGAGCTAAGGCCCGGAAAACGTTACACAATCACGCGTCGGTGCGGCTCCGCTGTTGGCCTGCCGAGCGTTGGGTGTTTGGCCTGAGCGGATGCGCTGTTCAAACGCTGTCTGTTTCCTTGAAGGCCGCTCCTGACGGCGGGTCGTCAGGAGCGCGAACTCACCCGCACCACCCTCCGTGCTGAGCCAGCAGCCTGGTAAGACACCAGTGACCGGCTCGCCCACGACCCCGGTGTGGGGAACAGGGAGATTCCGTTGTGTTGCGCTTTACCGCCGACGATCTGGCCGCAATGGCAGCGGATTAGGGGTCCATTCCCGGCCTAGCCCGCGTCCGCCGCCAGCCCCCGTGCCAGCGCCAAGGCCTCGGCCGCGGCTGCCTCCCGCCCGAGCGCCCGGCCCGCGGCCGAGGCGGCGGCGAAGGCATCCGCACCCAGCGCCGCCCGCGCCGCGGCTTCCGTCGCCTCCAGCCGCCTCCGCCGTGACGGAGGCATCCCACCCTCAGTCGCCTCCCGCATCGCCTCAGCCGCCCCCAGCATCCGCGCCGCCCCGGACGCGTCGCCGGTCGCGGCCAACACCCAGGCCACCCCCTCGACTGCTTCGACCTCAACCAGCCGGAACTCCCCGGATTGCGTCAGATCTAGTGCCTCGGCGATCAGGCCGGCCGCAGCGGAGGCGTCACCCAGGTCGGCCCATATC
>JAHWJF010000493.1 GCA_019348515.1 Chloroflexota bacterium
CCGCCTCAACGGAGTGCATGACTCCCTTGCGCCAGTCGACGTAACCAGTAAAGAGGCCTAGTCCGACGAGATCGTAGAGGTCGCTTTCAATCTGTTCACGCGTGCGGCCGAGCTCCAATGCGACGTCGACAATCGAGAGCTGGCCGCGAGTCAACAGCATATCGAGGAGGCGGCGCTGCCCGCGCACTCGTTCGTTCGCTTTGTCCTCGGCACGGCCGCGAGAGAGAAAGAAAATACCGCCGCCGACGAGTGGGGCAACGAGGAAGAGAAAGCCGAAGAGGAGGCCGAACACCGCACCTGAGCCCTGGAGCGTTCCCTCCTGCATCCCGGAGAAAAGCCAGACACCCATCATCGCGCCGAGTACAAGTCCGGCAACAATCAGGATGAGACCAATCAACCGTCCGGAAGAGGGCATGCGCCACGAATCTCCCATACGACGAGTCGCCGCCAATCGCCGCTAGTCTACGTCAGCGCTGGAACGCCCGGCCGATCAAGTCAATCCTGCCTCAGCGCTTCCGGCTTATCGACGAGGGCAAACATGATGTCGCCGCGACAGGCAAGTTCGCCATTGACTGTCGCTGTTCCGGATCCCATGCCGATGCCTCTGCGGATCTGCTTGAGCTCGACTTCGATGCGAAGCGTGTCCCCAGGCATGACCTGCCGCTTGAACCGGACATTGTCGATCCCGGCAAACAGGGCGAGCTTGTCCCGATACTCCTCGGAAGACAACACCGCGACCCCACCCACTTGAGCCATCGCCTCGACGATGAGCACGCCGGGCATCACCGGGTAGCCTGGGAAGTGCCCCTGGAAATACGGCTCGTTCGTGGTGACCTGCTTGATGCCGATGGCCCGATGCGGAGGTTCGAGCTCGATGACGCGGTCCACGAGGAGGAATGGGTAACGATGAGGCAAGATTCGCTGGATGCCCGCGGCGTCGATTCCCGCGAAATCGGGCCGTTCAGTCATCCCCCCTCCTTCCTAAATGCCGGGTCACGGTGGAGGTGCACGTTTGGCGTCACCCTACGCTCCGACTCCGGCCACGACAGTTCCCGGTTTCACCGAAAGTTGGACGATCTGGTCGCGGTGCGGTCCGACCCCCACGAGAGAAACCGGCGCCCCGACTCTTTCCGCGATAACGCTCAGGTAGTTGAGCGCGCGTTGAGGCAGATCCTCAGCTCTCCGGGCGTTGACCGTCGATTCGCGCCAGCCCGGAACGGCCTCGTAGATCGGGCGCGCGCGAGCGAGCCGGTCCGCGCGCGCGGGAACTGTGTCGACGACTTCGCCATCGATGTCATAGGCGACGCAGACCTGGATCGTCTCGAACACATCGAAGACGTCGAGGAGTGTGACTGCAATGTCGGAGATGCCATTTAGGCGTGTTACGTGGCGGGCTGCCACCGCGTCAAACCAGCCTGTTCGACGTGGGCGTCCGGTAGTCGTTCCGTACTCGTGGCCTCGGTCGCGGATCAGTTGGCCGGTGGCGTCTTCGAGTTCGGTCGGCATGGGGCCGGCGCCGACGCGGGTGGAATAGGCCTTGAAGACCCCGAGAACGCGGTCCACGCCCATCGGTGGAACGCCGGCCCCCTGACAGGCGCCGGCCGCCGACGTCGAGGAGGACGTAACGTACGGATAGGTGCCGTAATCGATGTCGAGCATCGCTCCCTGTGCGCATTCGACGATGATCCGCTGGCCGCTCGCCAGCGCATCAGCCACGATGGGCTCGGTCTCACTCACGAAGGGGCGTAGTCGCGCGCTATACCTGATGAGCTCCTCGAATAGAGCGTCGCCGTCGATGATCTCAGCACCGTAAACACGCTCAAGCACCCGGTTCCAACGCGGTAGCTCCTGACTCAACCGATAACGGAGTACATCCGTGTCGATGAGCTCTGCCATTCGCAGTCCTCGCCGGCCAGTCTTGTCACTGTACGCCGGGCCGATGCCACGCAAGGTGGTACCGATTGAGCCTTCGCCTCGCTGCGCCTCGTCGAGAGCGTCCAGGAAGAGGTGGTAAGGAAGCACCACATGCGCGCGTGCTGAGATGCGTAAGGGTGCGAGAGAGACCCCTCGCGATTCGAGATCGTCGATCTCCTCGATGATTTTTTGCGGGTCGACGACGACGCCCGCGCCGACGATGGAGAGACAGTTCTGGTTGAAGATTCCGGAGGGGATCAGGTGCAGCGCGAAGGTATCCTGGTCGGTTTGCACCGTGTGACCAGCGTTGGCCCCACCATTGGCCCGCACCACGATGTCGGCCGATGCGGCCAGCAAGTCGGTGAGCTTGCCCTTCCCTTCGTCACCCCACTGACCCCCCATGACAACGGTGGCGGGCATCGTGCTGCCTCTCCTGTCTCACATGCCGACGGCGGCTGGTGCACGGACGTTTTCTTCTTAACCGTCGAGTTGCTCCCGCAAAGCATCAAGCTCGCGCTGCAGCGAAATCACCTGCTGGCGGAGATGAAGCACGGCCGCGGCCCCGGCCAGATTGACGCCACGATCTTCAACAAGGCGGCGAATCCGCTGCTCGTGTTCGATGTCTGCTTCAGAGTATAGGCGCTGTCGACCCGAACGTACCGGCTCGAGCAGTCCCCATTCCTCGTAGCGACGAAGC
>JAHWJF010000102.1 GCA_019348515.1 Chloroflexota bacterium
GGCCGCCCCCTGTCGAGGGAACGCCCACGGCCGGCACGCCAACGCCGTAACGCGCGCGCACGAGGCAGGGGGTCGCTCTCGCCCCCTGCGTCAGCTCCTCAGCAGTGGTTGAGAAAAAAACACGGGGGCCGAATGTGAGCCAGCGCAACATCATCTACATCGTCGGCGTTATCGTTCTCGTCATCGTCATCGCCTACTTCCTCGGCTTCCTCGGCACCTAGGACGCCGCGGCTCACCAGAAGGCGGCGGTCCCGAGCACAACACGTCCCGGGTCTCCTGCGGGAGTCCGGACCGTTAAGTGATATCGTGTGGGTCACAGGGACCCTACGATACGAAGCTTGGTTAGTCTCCTTGACCCGCTCCACGGAAGCTCACTACGAGCGCCGGGGTGGAGGGAACCCCGGCGTTTCGTGTTTGTCTGGACAGCGCAAGCAGTCCAGAACCGAAGCCCAGGGCCGCCGATGAGCCGACAGGTCGCGTGCAGAGCCCGTCGTTCCGTGAGTCCGAAGCGCCCGGCGTTGGGTGTACGATGGGGAACGGGCTCTCGGGTCCGTTCGGTCCTACTCAACGAGGAGGGATGTGCCGTGTCCAGTGAGGAGAACAAGGCTGTTGTCCGCCGCTTCTTCGAGAACGCCGGTCGTGGTACCCACGATGACGAACTGATCGCCGAGGAGTTCATCTACCACGGCCCGCCGATGCTGGGCGAGGTGCGCGGCCGCGAGGGGTTCAAGCAGCTCCTCGGTGGCTTCCGCGCCGCCTTTCCCAACTTCACGACGGAGGTCAAGACGCTGATCGCCGAAGGGGACGTGGTGGCGGCGTGGCACACCCATCGCGGCCAGCACGCGGGCGAGTTTGCCGGAGTCCCGCCGACCGGCAAGATGGTTGAGATCGACGGCCTGGAGCTACTGCGCGTCCGCAATGGTCAGATCGCCGAGTTCTGGCACATGGACGACTTCCTCGGGCTGCTGCACCAGATCGGTGCGCTCCCGGCGCCGGGCACCGAGGGGACACCGCCGGGATCGTAGGAGTGGGGCTTTGCTGCGGGGTCGTGGGCGAACGTTTTCGCGGCTCAGCTCCTGGGTCTGTTCGCGGTAGCAGTTTCGTCGGGCCAGCAAATGTACTTTATCGAGTGCCGGATCGACCGCGCACGCGTTCTGGAAGCGATACCGGCCTGGGGGCTGGTCGTACTGGTCGTATTGGAAGAGCGATCCCCCACTGCAGGTTCGCCGTTGAATAGTTGCTTCATCGTGGGCACTGCGCGCGCATTTACTCCCGGCAGGCCGATTCCTGCCATGGCCCGCCGGCCGCCTTGCGCTCTCAGGCGTGTTGGTCAAGAGGTGCGCTGAGCGGTCCCCTCCCACACCGGAACGGAAACGGTGGCCGGGATCGCTCGGTCTTGGGCTCTTTCAGGACGCTAGCCCCGTCTCAAATAGCTTGAAACGGTACAATGGCGTGACGTCGTAGATACCGAGTCAAGCCTTGGACGCGAATCCAACGTCGGACCAGAAAGCTGCGGGTTCGAGTCCGTCCGAGGGTACCAATCTCATATCATCCACCTTGGGCCGGCAGATGCCGGCCCTATATCCGCCAGGGGTTCGGGACGCATGCGCGCCTACGTGATGTCGATCGGCAGTGAGCTAATCGGTGGCCACCTGACCGATACGAACGCCACCTTTCTCGCCCAGGAGCTGGCCGCGAAGGGGATCGAGCTCCTTCACGTCGTTCAGGTCGGGGACGATCTCGATCGCCTGACGCGCACCCTGGCGGCGGCGCTCGAAGAAGCTGATCTGGTGATCTGCACCGGCGGCATCGGTCCCACGGACGACGATCTCACTCGCGAGGCCATTTGCGCGCTCGCCGGAGAGAGTCCTGTTGTCGATGAGGAGATCGTTGCCTCCATCCGCGCGTTTTTCGCCCAGCGTGGTCTTGAGATGCCGGAGCGCAACGCCAAGCAGGCGTGGGTGATCCCCTGCGCGGAGGTGCTACCCAATCCGGTGGGCACCGCACCCGGCTGGCTCGCGCGCATCGGCGACTCGATGGTGGTGGCGATGCCAGGAGTGCCGCGCGATCTGTTCCGCATGTGGCGGGAGCAAGCGCTCCCGCGCATTTCCGCGCGCTTGACTGGCCGGGTCTACCGCTCCGCAAATCTGCGGACTCTGGGCATCGGCGAATCCGCCGTCTCCCAGCTGCTCGACGAGCTGACGCGCCGCCCGCAACCGTACGTTGGAACGTATGCCAAGGACGACGGCGTCCACGTCCGCGTTACCGCGGCGGCGGACGACGACGCGGCAGCCGAAGAGTCCTTATCGGAAACGGTGGCGGAGGTGCGGCGGCGACTTGGGAATCATGTCTATGCGGAGGACGACCGATCGCTCGCCCAAGTTCTCCTCGATTCGCTGCGCCAGCACGGATTGACGATCGGGATTGCCGAATCGGGCAGTGGCGGCCGATTTGGCTCGATGCTGCTTTCCGAGCCAGCGGCAACTGATGTCGTCCGCGGCGCGACCGCGATCACGTCCAATGCGGCTTCTCTGTCCGCCAGCGACCTGTCGAGATCAGCGCGAGAGCAGTTTGGTAGCAGCGTCGCCGTCGGTATCGCGGCAAACTTCGCGTCGACTGCTCAGGGATTGTTCGAAGGGACGATCGACGTCGCCATCTCGGGTCTGGATGAGAGCGAGGAGTCGTTCCCGATTCGCGCCGCATTTCAGGAGATTCAGCGACGCGCCGCGCTGAACGCGGCCGACGTGTTACGGCGTGCCTTGGCCACAGTCTGAATCGCATTACGCGAATCGTGAAATTTCGAGCTTCTTGCACAGGTAGCGAGGAATTCCGTCGTTTCGCACCCGTATCCGGAGATTTGACGAGATCCCTGGTGCAACGTGCAGGTCCTCGGGATGACGCGTCTTTGTGTTGCGGCTCGATACCGTCTCATACAACCACCGGGTGACGACTGGCGGCGCCGGAGGCCGCCTGCTTGGCGGCGCACGGCAGAGCGTCGGACGCGCCGCCACCCAGCGCCGAGCCCAGCGCCACTCGCACTCGATGGGTACCCCCGGCGCCGGGGACAACAGCGCCGCATCAGCCGCTTCTGGCTCCTGCGATGGTTGCCAAGTTCGGCAAGTTCGGCAAGTTCGGCAAGTTCACCACCGGTATCCCCACTCGGAGGACCCGGGATCGCAACGCTGACAGGTGGTATCGGATGCCGCATGCGGATGATCCCGCTCTCCGGAACGGGTCATTAACGAGTCGGGGATCTCGTAGGTGGCGGGAGACAACGCCAACCGCGATGCGCGGTGGTTACCCGAGTTCCGTATCACTCATACCGCTGCGCCATTCATCGAACAGGCGTTGTTGCCGCTCTAGCATCGCCCGCTGCTGCTCATCGGTGTCATCCCGCCACCCGAGGAGGTGCAGCAGGCCGTGGGTAACGAGAAACCTGATCTCCTCCTCGGGCGATAGCCCCCAGCTGCCGGCCTGCGTCGTGGCGTGATCGACCGAGATCACCAACTCGCCACCGTGAGGTTCGTCATCGCCTTCACCGCTCGGAAACGTCATGATGTCGGTTGGCGTGTCGATCCCCATGAAGTCGCGATGAAGCTCCTGAAGGCGGTCGTCGTCGACAAGTGCAACCGTGACCTCCCAGAAGCCGACGGCCCGTTCCGAGGTGAGCACGAAGGCCGCGAGAGCCGCGAGCTCGTCGCCGTCGATACCGGACGGTGCTTCTGCCTCGATGACCAGCGTGAAGGAGAGCTCGAGCGGATGAACGCCTGTCTCTTCTCGAGTCACTGCGCCAGCGCGTTCTTCACGGCCGCGCTGATACGGCGGCCATCGGCGCGGCCGGCGACGCGCTGCATCGCGACCGGCATCACCCGCCCCATGTCCTTTGGTCCAGCGGCTCCCGTTTCCGCTATCGCCTCCGTGACGAGCGCGTTCAGCTCATCGTCTGAGAGCTCGGTGGGCAAGTACCGCTTCAGCACGGCAAGCTGCGCCGCCTCACGGTCAGCGAGCTCCTGTCGCCCCGCGGCTTCATACTGCTCGATCGCGTCGGTCAGCTGCTTTCCGAGTCGTCTCAGCGCGGCTACCGGGTCCGCCTCAGAGGCAGTGCCGCGGGCATCGATCTCGGCATTCTTCACGGCGGAGAGGATGTACCGAATGGCATCGCGCGAAACGGTATCGCCAGCGCGCATCGCGGTCTTGAGATCGTCTTCGAGTTGTTGGCGAACCGTGGCCTCTGCCATTCTCGACTTCCCGTCTTCTCTCCCGAAAGCCGAGCTCAGCCAAGCCCCGGCTGAAGCATTGTGCCGCCGAGCACGTGAAAATGCAGGTGGGGAACGGTCTGGCCGGCGTCGGGACCGTCATTGGTGATGACGCGATAGCCCCCGGCATAAAGTCCCTGCTCGGACGCCACCCGAGACGCCAACGTCAACGCATCGGCGGTGATCAACCAGTCACCGGGTCCGACGTCGCGCAGGGCCGCGAAATGACGCCGGGGGACGACAAGCACGTGAACCGGCGCTTGCGGGTGCACGTCACGGAAGGCGACGTTGTGCTCGCTCTCGGCAATGAGCTCCGTGCTGAGCTCACCGCGCACGATGCGGCAGAAGATGCAATCGTCTGCGGGCGATTCCGTCATCTCTATGAGTAACTCCGAATCCCGTGGCTGGGACCCCGTGGTACGATCAGGCTTCCGTCCAAGTTCCGCGGCGAACGCAAATCCATCGTGCGAGTATGCCAGAACTGCCAGAGGTCGAAACCGTCCGCCGCTCGTTGATCGACAAGATCGTCGGTCATCGCATTCGCTCACTGCGGGTCGGTGATTTCCCTGGTGTTCTCGGCGACGAGCGCGTCGAGGACGTTCTGGCCCGCGTCAACGGGCGCGCTGTCCAGAGCATTCGCCGGCGCGCCAAATACCTGCTTATCGATCTCGACGATGGCACCGCGATCGTCGTCCATTTGCGGATGACCGGACGGCTGAGCGCGGTTCCACGTGAGGAACCGCCGCTTCGCTTCGAGCATCTTGCAATCGAGTTCGACAACGGTCTCGACCTACGCTTCTCGGACCAGCGTAAGTTCGGCCGGGTCATCCACGTCCACGGCGATGATATCGTCCGCCTGGACCAACGGTTAGGCCGCGAGCCACTTGAGCGCGGTTTCTCGGCAGCCTGGCTGGAAGAGCGGTTGCGGCGTCGTCCAGGCAAGATCAAGGTAGTTCTTCTCGATCAGGCTCTCATTGGCGGCCTGGGGAACATCTACGTCGACGAGTCACTGTTCCGGGCCGGAATCCACCCGGAGCGACGCGCGAACTCGCTCACCTCCGAGGAAGTTCGTCGCCTGCACCGGTTGATCCGCGCGGTGCTGCGGGCAGCAGTCGAGGGTCGGGGGACGACCTTCTCGACCTTCGAGGACGCGAGCGGGAATCGCGGCGGTTACGGCGGCGAGCTTCTCGTCTACGGACGGGGCGGCAAGGCACCGTGCCCGCGATGCGGGACCCCCCTGGAACGGACGGTCGTTGGCGGGCGAGGCACGTCGTTCTGCCCCCGGTGCCAGCCTTTGGGCGAACCGATTGCTGCCAGCGGCCCGGGAGACACAGACTGAGGCAGGGGGCCTGCTGCCCCTGCCTCAGTCCTGGTATCTCTGCGGAATCGATTAGCGGCGTCGGTCCCGGTTAGGTTTCGTTTCGGCTGGGAACGCGGGCGATGCAGGCATCGCCCCTACGGGCCATCACGCCTCTAGGCCGACTGACTCGCTCGTTCAGCTCAACTCAGTTGAGCCTCGGCCGAGATCTGGACGTTCCCTTTCAGCGCCTGCGAGATGGGGCAGCCTTCAGCAGCTTGCTGGACCGCCTCCTGGAAATCCTCGGCGCTGATTCCTGGCACGTCCCCCTTGACGGTCAGCTCTGAGAAGCTCACCTCCATTCCGCCGCTGACCTTGGGATCGAATCCAACTCTGGCGCTGACGTCCAGACTTCGTGGAGCGGCATTCCGTCCTTGCAGCTCGTAGGCAAGGGCCATGGAGAAGCACGAGGCGTGGGCGGCGGCGAGCAGCTCCTCGGGCGAAGTCAGCGAGTCGTCACCGCCGGTGCGTGCGTTCCAGGTGACAGGGACTTCAGCGAGTTGACCACTGCTGCTGCCGGTGATGCGGCCGTTGCCGTCGGTCAATCCGCCCTCCCAATGGGCCCGCCCTTCGTGAACTGCCTGGGCATGCTTGCTCATTCGTTCTCTCCCTTTCTCTATCTCGTTCCCGTAGACACGGGTCAACCACGTCCACGGACTGATTCACACCCTTGAATCCCGATTCCTCTCCACGAGTTACACGACCGGTACCCCGAATCGTCATGCCGACGGCGGGGGCGGATCGATGTAGACCGTCTTTACCTGCGTGAAGAAATCGCGAGCGGCTTTGCCCTGCTCGCGAGAATACGACGATGACCCTTTCATGCCGCCGAAGGGAACCTGTGGCTCGGCTCCGGGCGTCTCGCTGTTGACATGGACGACGCCCGCTTCGATCTCGCGGGCGAAGGCGAGAGCGCGGCCAAGGTCGCGGGTGAAGATCGAGGCTGACAATCCAAACTTCACCTGATTGGCAACCGTCATCGCCTCTTCCATGCTGTCGACCGGAATGACGCCGAGAACCGGCCCGAACAACTCCTCCTGACCGAGGCGGGAGTCGGGATCGACGCCCCCAAACAGGGCTGGCGCCACGAAGGCGCCCCGCTCGAGCCCGTTACCCAATCGTTGTCCGCCAATAAGAAGCTCGGCGCCCGCCTGCTTTGCACGATCGACCTCACCGGCGACGCGATCCGCCGCCCGCTCGTCGATGAGCGGTCCGATCTGGGTTTCCGCGTCGAGCGGGTCACCAACCTTGAGTGCCTTGATGCGGTCCGCCAGCATCTCGGTGAAGCGATCGATGATGCGACGATCGACAATCGCCCGCGACGTGGCCGTACATTTCTGACCGGTGCTCATCATCGAGCCGGAGACGACGTGCCCGAGCGCATGCTCCAGGTCGGCGTCGGCGAGTACGATGGCCGGATTCTTACCCCCCAATTCGAGCTGCAGCTTGGCGCCTCGTTCGGCCGCGGTGCGCCGTAACTCGGCGCCCGTTTCATTCGAACCGGTAAAGGTGATGGCGACGACTCGCGGGTCACGGACCAGTGGGTCGCCAACATTGCCAGCAGAACCGGTGACGAGGTTCAGCACCCCGGCCGGCAAGCCGGCTTCGGCAAGCGCTTCCACCAGGCGCACTGCGGTCAGTGGTGTCAGGCTGGCGGGTTTGAAGACGACGGTGTTGCCGAACGCGAGCGCAGGCGCGATCTTCCACGCGGGAATCGCGATCGGAAAATTCCAGGGGGTCACCACCGCCACGACCCCGAGCGGCTCGCGGGAGGTGTAGAGCAACGTGTGGGGATTCACGGACGGATAGTGCTCACCGCTTGGCTGCTGCGCTTCGCCAGCGTAGTAGCGGAGGATCTGGACGGCCCGCGTCGTCTCCCCGATCCCCTCTTTGAGGGTCTTGCCCTCTTCCCGCGTCAACTCGCGTCCAACCTCGGGGATGCGGGCCTCGAGAATATTTGCGGCCTTGTGCAGGATGTTCGCTCGCGACATCGGCGAGCTGAATCGCCAGGTGCGGTAGGCCTCCTCCGCGGCACTCACCGCAGCATCGACATCTTCGGCGCTGGACGATGCGAAGCGACCGACGACCTCGTCCCGGTTGGCCGGGTTGCGGTTCTCCATCGTCTCGCCGCTCGTGGCCGGTCTCCACTCGCCGGCGATGTAAGTCCCGTACGTCTCCGCTTCCTGCTGGGCGTCGGCCATTGGAGGGGACGCAACCATATTCACTCTCCCTCACTCAACACGAACTCGTCTGGCGACGATTGTACGCCGCGCGAGTCACTGTTCCGCGCAAACCCGACGTCTGTTCACGCGTCTGAGACCGAAACCCAGCGATTCTCGCGCCGGCTAGTCGTCGCCGCGGCGGCAACACGCATGGTCTGCAAGGCGTCCTCGATGCCGGGAGTTGGCGGGGCTCCCGCGTGCAGGGCATCGACGAACGCTTGCAGCTCTGCCTGGTACGCGTCGCTGAATCGCTCCACGAACTGGTCGTGTCGTTCTGAAACCTTGCCCCGGCTGTCATAGAGGACCGTCGGGTACTTTTCGTCGACCTCGGCGATGACCTTGCCCTTGTTTCCGTGGACCTCGGCTCGGATGTCGTACCCGTACGGGGCACGCCAACTCTCCTGGACGACCCCCAGCGCGCCATTCGCGAAGCGGAGCAGAACAATGGCATGGTCTACATCGTCAAACGTCTCCAGCTCGGGTTCGATCAGCACGGCCCCGACGGCGAAGACTTCAGTGATCTCCTCACCGGTCAGAAAGCGCGCCGCGTCGAAATCATGGCTGGCGAGGTCCATGAAGATGCCGCCGCTGGTGCGCAGGAATTCGATCGGACCAAGGCGATCGCAACTCATGCCGCGAAACATTTCCACGTCTCCGATCGCCCCGGCAGCGATCAGCTCTCTGGCCCGCGCGTAGCCGCGGTCATACCGCCGTTGAAACCCAATCTGGAACGGCACTCCGGCGGCCAGTACCGCGTTCGCCGCCAATTCCGCCTTGGGTACCGAGTCGGCAAGTGGCTTCTCCGAAAAGATCGGCTTTCCCGCCGCTGCGGCCAGCGTGATGTGCTCCGCGTGGGCGACGGCCGGTGATGCGACGACGACCGCCTCGACGTCGCGTCGGGCGAGCAGAGAGTCGACGTCCTCCTCGAGTGGACAGGGCGCCGCTCCGGAATCCTGCAACATCCGCCGATGATCGGGATCGACGGTGGCCGCCACAAGATGGGCGCCGCTGACGGCGTTTTGGAGCGAGTTGGCATGGAACGCGCCGATGCGCCCGAGTCCAATGATCCCGAACCCAATGCTCTCCATCACCACCTCTGATTCTTACTTTTCGCCGAGGAGCCAACTCGCGATGCGCTCACCCACGACGATCGCCGGGAGGTTGGTGTTGGCGCGAGGGATCACCGGCATGATCGAGCAGTCGGCCACAAACG
>JAHWJF010000494.1 GCA_019348515.1 Chloroflexota bacterium
ACGGCGGCCCCGGCTCGTCGGACCCGGCGTTGCCGCAGAGATGATTGACACCGGTCGCCAGGTGGATGCCCAGGAAGCGCGTCGCATCGGATTGGTCAATGCGGTCCATCCGCTCGACCAGCTCATGCTGGCAGCTCGAGAGCTGGCGACGCAGATCGCGAAGAACAGTCCCGCCGCGGTACGCGCGTCCAAACGCCTGATCGCCATGGTCCTCTCTGGTGAGCCGGGAGCCGGGTTGGCTGCCGAGGTGGCGGGTTTCGGGGCCGCGTTCGCGGCACCGGATCGTCGCGAAGGGATGCGGGCCTTCATCGAGAAACGAGCGGCCGCTTTCGGCGACGACTCCTGATCTCTCCAGGCGGGACCCATTTACGGAAACTGGATCGACTCCACCCGGCTCTCCAGGGAAAGCGAGGCTGGATCATGGGTTGTCACAAACACGCCATCTTGCCGTCCCTGAAGTGGGAGAAACTGGACGATGACCTCCGCCGCTTCGACCAGCTGTTCGCCATCGTAGACGTCGATCCAAATCTCTGCCGACGAGATCGCCTCTGATCCCGTATTTTGAACCGTGTAAGGAACGTAGTAGCTTTCGCCGCGAGCGGCTGCCCGCTCCGTATCGAACGTCACCTGGAGGGCGACTTGATCTCCCTCCTGGCGCCGGGACTCTTCAACCAGGGCGACGACGACCAAAGCACCGACAACGAGCACGCTCAGCGAGAGGGTTACCCACTCCGCAACCGATCGTCGTCGGGCGCCTCTCATACAGCCAGCCTACCAGCGGCTGCGGCCATTGAGGCGGGAAACGCGAGAAGCACCGTTTTGGCATAGATCTCCAGCGGGGCCGAATCCTCATCGACACGACCAAAGAGCCAGAGCACGGCTAGGCAGACGAGGAGCGCCGCCACATAGGCGAAAACCGTTTCGGCGAATGGGGTCTGAAGCGGTCCTGGAGCGGCATGGCGCTCCGCCTCCCCAGTGAAACCGGCGGCAAAGACCACGCTGTACGTGACGATCACCGAGAGAAGAATGACGAAGGGGAGATTACGAAACGGCACCTCTGTCGTGATTGCCGCCAGATCGTCAACCGGCACGATGGCCAAGCACATGAAGAACGCGCCAGCGACCGAAGCGGCAAGCTCGACGAGCGTGCGCCTCCAGGACTTCTCGGTCACGCCCGCTCGCATTGCGGTCGCATCGCCTTCATCAGGATCGAAACGAGAGGTATCGCGGGCTAGGAGATGGTTGGCCACGGCGACGCCAAGACTGACCGGGGCAACCGTCACCGCAATTCGCCCGACGGCGATTGAAGGAGCCTGCCCATCCCCAATCTGACCGAGAGACCAGAAGACCGCCACTAACGCCAGCACGGCGAGCGCAAGAGCTTCGAGAGCATCGGCGAAGTACTGCCATCGCCGACGCGGTCCACGATGGAATCCGATCCAGTAGACAGCCGCCAACGTCAAGACATATGAGAAGCCCAGCAAGATCAGCGATTCGAGTGGATCGTCTTGATCGCCGAGCCACCAGGAGTCGACCGTAAAGACCACGGGAATGCCGCCCAGGAACCCGCTGGCCAGCCCTCGCACCGCGTCATCGAATTCATCTGACCACTCGCGGCCGGGGCGGGGTCGGGACGGCGCACCCCGAGGCTCGAACATCATCTCACGAATTCCGACGCTTCATCCACATCTCAGGGCGCCGGGGAACACCCGGAGCTTGCGCGACGCCTTCGCCGTACTCGCGGGCGATTCAAGAGCTCCCGAGAGAGTTCCGGGCCCCACTTCGGACTGCCGCTATAGTAGCCGCCGACAGGAGATAGCTCGATCATCAAGGGGTTGAGGAGACATGCGGTTCGAGGGACGGGCGGCCATCGTTACGGGGGCGGCTCGCGGGATTGGCGAAGCGATCGCGCGGCGCCTCGCCAGTGAAGGCGCCGCGGTGATGATCGCCGACATCGATCAAACAGTGGCCGAAGAAGCCGCGGCCGCGATCGGCGATCTGGCGATCGCGCAACAACTTGACGTGACAGAACTCGTCTCTTGGGACGCCGCGGTTCGCCGCGCACTCGACCTTTGGGGGCGAATCGACGCGTTGGTGAACAATGCCGGGATCGCGGGACGCTCCGCGCCGATCTGGGAGCTTGGCGTCGACGAGTGGCAGCAGGTCATCGATATCGACCTCACCGGCGTTTTCCTCGGCTGCCGGGCGGTGATCCCGGTAATGGTCGATGCCGGTTCAGGCCGCATCGTCAATATTGCATCGATCGCGGGTAAGGAGGGGAATCCGAACGCGGTTCCCTACTCCGCCGCCAAGGCGGGGGTCATCGGGCTGACAAAAGCGGTCGCCAAAGAGGTTGCGACAAAGGGAGTGTTGGTCAACGCCGTCGCGCCGGCCGTGATCGAAACGCCGATCCTGGCGCAGGTCAGTGAAGAGCACATCGCCTACATGACCAGCCGGATCCCGATGGGCCGGGTCGGCAAGCCGGAGGAAGTTGCCGCGCTGGTGGCCTTTCTCTGTTCGTCAGATCTCACCTTCTCGACTGGCGCGGTCTACGACATCTCGGGTGGACGGGCAACATATTAGCGCGGCGCGGTCCGGAGGATG
>JAHWJF010000103.1 GCA_019348515.1 Chloroflexota bacterium
AAATTGACAAGAACATAGACCGACGCCACGAATAATGTCACCCCAAGCAAGCCGGGATAATCGAGCTTCAGCGCTGCCTGAACGCTGTAACGCCCAATTCCTGGCCAGGAAAAAATCGTCTCGGTTAGCACCGCCCCGGCGAGGAGTCCGGCAAACGTCAATCCCAGCACGGTGATGGTCGGAATCATCGCGTTGCGCATTGCGTGACCCGCCACAACCTGTTTCTCGGTCAGCCCCTTGGCGCGGGCGGTTCGCACGTAGTCGTCTCCGAGCGCGGCAAGGAGCGACGAGCGAAGCATGCGCGCGATGATGCCCAGCGCAAACGAGCCTAGGACAATCGAAGGTAGGATGAGATGCATGACCGATGACTGAAAAACTTCCCACTCGCCGCGCAACGCAGCGTCAACGGTGACCATGCCGGTTATGCGATCGGGAATGGCCATGCCGGTGTCCAGCCGGCCCGGGCCAGGGAGCCACTGCAGCTTGTAAAAGAACACATACAGTGCAAGCAGCCCCAGCCAGAATACGGGAATAGACGTGCCGATCAGGGCCACAAAGCGCGCGACGTGGTCGGGCCACCGATCCTGGCAAACAGCGCCAAGGATCCCCAATGGCACGCCGACGACAATGGCAAAGAGCATCGCGGAACTGGCTAGTTCAATTGTGCCTGGAACAAACTGTCGGAGATCGTCCATGACCGGTCGGCGGGTCGAAATCGATTCACCAAGGTCGCCGCGCGCCAGATTCCGCAGAAAGTAGACGTACTGAAGGTGTATCGGTTGGTCGAACCCATAGCGCCGTTCCGCGGCAGCGCGGATTTCCGGGTCGCCGGCCGCTCGCTCGCCGAGAACAGTTTCGATCGGATCGCCGGGCACTGCCTGAGCAAGGGCAAAAGTCGCAACACTGACCAAGAGCAGCACGAAGAGGGACTGAGCGAGCCGGCGACCAATGTACGCCCAGATGCCCACTGTCACCCACCTTCCGCTTCACTCGTGGAAGTGAAGTTGTGCCGCCTCGGGCAGCCAACCGACCGGCGAGGCTGCCCGTCACCGCCCGTACTAAGCGCCAGCCTCCTTGGTCGCGTAGCGCAACTGGACGATATATACCCCGTGCGGCGCTAACCCCTGAATCGCGGCTGAAGCGGGAACGACGTAGTTTGGCTGAAACTCGATCAGGAATGCCGCGGCATCCAGAAGGATCTGCTGGAGCTCGACGTAGTCTTCGGTCCGGGCGGCCACATCTTGTTCGGCTATTCCCTCGAGGAGTAGCGCGTCGACCTCTGGGTCCGAGTAACCAACGCGCCGTGCTGCCGCGCCATCCGTTCGACCGAACGGATCGGCGTAGGTGTGGACATCTGCGTAGTCCGGCGACCAATCCGACATGGTGAATTGCAGCTTGCCGTCGCGGTAATCCTGGAGGCGCTGGTTAGAGTCCATCGGTGTTAGCGTGACAGTAACACCTTCGATGTTCTGAATGTCCTGTTGCAGCTTGGCGGCCAGAATGTCGCGGCTGAGGCCCCCCGGAGCGGACTGGCCTGCTCCATAGGTCAGCGTGAGTTCAGTCGGGCCGTTCCCACTCGCCGCCCAAAGTTCGTTCGCTCTAGTGATATCGGTTTGATACGCGAGTTCTTGAACCTCTTCCGCTCCGAGCAAGCCGAGCGGGACGACCGTCGCTGGGCGAACAGCCCGGCCAGCGACCAAACCGTCGATTATTCCGGAATAGTCGATCGCGTGAGCGATTGCCTGGCGCGCGTCTTTACTCGCCAGCGGGCCGCCGACCTCCTCTGTGACATTCAACGCCAGATATTCATACGCTAGGGACGGTCCCTCAATCAGTTGAAGTCCCGGATTGTCGAGCACTTGTTGGAACTGATCGGGATCTACGGAAAACGCGAAGTCCGCCTCGCCGGTTTCGAGGAGTTGAAGCCGAGTGCTCGAGTCCGCCACATTCCTGAAGATGATTCTGTCAAATGCAGCCGCGTCGCCCCAATACTCGGCGTTGTTCTCGAGGATGATCTCGTTAGCGACATCCCACTGGGCGAGTCGATACGGACCTGTACCGATTGAGTTCCCCTCATTCAGCCAGTCCGTCAGCGTGTCGCTCTCGTCGGCGCCTTCCTCCGCTACGCCACCATGCTCTTGCGCCGCCACCCGGTCGGTCACCGCGAACGGAAGCGACGTCAAGATTGCCGCAAGGGCGGCGTTTGACGAAAGGAGCTTGATCTCGATCGTCGTCGGGTCCACAGCCGAGAAGGACTCGATGAAGTCGGTTACGAGAAAACTCGGGTTCCCCAAGAGGTTCTTGAGTCGATTCCAGCTCCAAATCCAGTCGTCCGCGGTCATTTCATTACCGGAATTGTGAAAAGTCACGCCGGATTTGATCTTGATCGTCGCGGTAAGCCCGTCCTCGCTGACCGCGGGCATGTCCTCAGCGAGCAGCGGTTCGATCGTGCCAATCTCATACCCGTCGGGGATGTGGTACAGGCACTCGTAGACGACCTGAAATCCTGAGGCGGGATTGATTTCATACAGCCTGGCTGGATCGTAGTAGAGCCAATTCTGGCCCGGTAAGTTGTCGAGTCCGACCAGAGTTGCGGCGTCGCCCTGAGCGCGAGCAGTTCGTCGCGGCGTCGCGGTGGCGCTCTGGCCAGAAATCCACCCGGTGGCCGGCAACGCGACGGCGGTCGCCGCGGCCGTCCCAACCAGCCGACGTCGGCTCAGTCGCAACGCGTTCAAACTCCGCAGGACCATCTCGTTCTGTCCGTTCTCCATCGTGCATCCTCGCCACGTCATTGCGGCCAGCGTCGGCCGCCGTGCAAACCGCGCCTACCCCGGTGCAGCGGTGTCATCCGCGACCGATGCCGACGCGCGGCGATCCGTCTTGCGTCGTGAAACCGATCGTTTTCAGGGTTGGCCAACGACTGAGAGAATAACACGTGATTGCGTGAACTAGGGCAATCCCCTTTGCGCGCCAGGATCAATTCGCGCTCCCGCTCGCTGGGCAAACCGAGATGCGGACATGATGATCACCCACGTTAATCTGGTCAAAGAACTCGCCGTCACGACCGACGGCACCTCCCGGACCTTCCACGGATTCAGGCTCAACGGCGTCTGACGCCCCAGGCGCCAATTCTCCAGCAAGAACGGTTGCCAGCGTTTCCGCCATGACATACTCGCGGTGGGCATCGATGGCGCAGAAAATCTCCGGATCGGCCACAAATCCAATCTCGATGGTGTCGTCGATCTGGTATCCGGCTTGCTTGCGGGCATCTTGAATCCCGCGCACGAAGTCCCGCGCCAGACCTTCTTCAATCAGCGCAGGCGTGAGTGAGGTGTCCAGGACCACTGTTGAACGTCGTCCCTGCGCCGCCGCGTAGCCAGGAATCTTCGTCGTATCGACGAGGATGTCGGTAGGCTCGAGAGTCACACGGCCTTCGGTCGTGTCGACAGGAATGTCGTGACCAGCTTCAACGCTGGCGGCGAGTTCACGCGGATCCAGCTTCGTGAGTGCGTCGCGCACGGCGTTGAGCTGCTTTCCGAGCCGGGGACCTAACGTTCGCAAATTCGGCCGGATACTGTACGTAACAAATCGCCCCGGGTCCTGCATCGGCTCAAGGGCTTTCACGTTGAGCTCGTCAAGAATTTGCTCGCGAAGCCTCTCGATCGACTCGAACATCGCCGGCTCTCGGGCGTAGACGAGAAGCGTCGGCAACGGTTGGCGCACCTTGATCGCCGCTTCCTGGCGCGCGGCGTGCCCGGCGCCGACGACCTCGAGCACCGCGTCCATGTCTCGTGAGAGCGATTCATCGATCCGCTCCGGGTCAGACACGGGATAGTCGGTAAGATGGACTGACTCGGGTGCGAGCGGATCCACCGACCGCACGAGATTCTGGTACATCGCTTCCGAGAGGAACGGCGTGAAGGGCGCCAGGACGCGAGCCAGCGTCGTCAGGCTTTCGTGGAGCGTCTGGTACGCGGCTGCCTTATCAGCATCGTTCTCACTCTTCCAGAACCGTCTGCGGTTGCGCCGGATGTACCAGTTGGACAACTCGTCGACCGTGAACTGCTCGATCGCCCGGGCGGCGCGGTCGGGCTCATAGCCATCGAGCGCGGTTCGAACTTCAGCAGTCAACCGGTGCAATTGGGAGATGATCCAACGGTCGAGCACGGGGCGATCCGCGAGTGGAATCTGATTTTCGGGAGCATTGGGATCGAAGCGATCCAGCGCGGCATAGGTGGCAAAGAAGGAATACGAGTTCCACAGCGGCAGAATGAAGCGGCGGCGCACGTCGTCGGTGATGTGATAGCCGAAATTGAGATTCGCATCGGGGTTGGCGCGCGCAAAGAGCCAGCGCATGACGTCGACGCCGATCTCCTCGGCCGCCTCGTCAAACCAGATGGCGTTGCCCTTGCTCTTATGCATCTCCTCGCCTTTTTCATCTCGCATCAGGGCGTAGGAGAAGACGTTCAGGAATGGTGGTCTACCGACGAGGGCCGTGCTCTGGGCGATCATCGAGTAGAACCAGTTGCGAAACTGCCCGGGAAAGCTCTCGGAGATCATTTCCGCAGGGAACCACTCGGCCCAATAGCCTGGGTCGTGCCGGTACTGAAGGGTCGAGAACGGCACGATGCCGGCATCGAGCCAGGGGTTGCCGACATCCTTGATGCGCGCGACTGTTTCCCCGCATTTGGAGCACGCGATCTTGACCGCGTCGATCCAGGGACGGTGCGGCGTGTGGCCGACGAACGACTCCCAGCCTTCCACGGCGCGGTCTCGGAGCTCGGTTTCGCTCCCGATGACATCCACATTCCCGCAGGCGGTACATTCGTAGATGGGAAGCGCCAGACCCCAGTAGCGCTTCTTGGAAATCATCCAATCGTCCATGTGCGCGAGCCAGTCGAGCTCTCGATCCAGGCCGAAACCGGGGTGCCAGGTGATTTGCCGAGTAACCTCCATCATCGGCTGCCGGAGGTCGTTCATGGCGATAAACCACTCGTCAACCAGCCGGAACACCAGATCGGTATTGCAGCGCCAGCAAACGGGGTACCGGTGCTGGTATTGCTCGGTGCGATAGAGCAGTCCCTTGTTTTCGAGGTTCTCGGCAATCGGTACCGCGACCTCGTGTACGTACTGTCCGGTCAATCCGTCGAACCCATTACCGTAGACACCAAACTCGTCGATCGGAGCTATCACAGCGAGGTCATTCGATTTCGATAGCGCGAAGTCTTCCTTGCCGGCGCCGGGCGCGATATGGACGATACCGGTCCCTTCGCCCGCGTCGACGTCGTCCCAGCCGATGACGCGATGGGTGACCTCCGCCTGCGCGCTCAGCTCGTCAAACGGTCCCTGGTATTGCCGACCGATAAGATCAGCCCCCGTTACCTCGCTGGAAACTGTGTATTCCCCTCGGAGGGCGGAAGCAGCGGCTTCTTTGGCGAGGTAATACGTCTTCCCGTGCTGCTCGACACGAACGTATGTCAGTTCGGGATGCACCGCCGCGGCCACGTTCGCTGCCAGCGTCCAGGGCGTCGTAGTCCAGACCAACAGGTTGGCTCCCGGCTCGTCGAGGAGTGGAAACGCAACGTACGTCGCATAGTGAGTTCGCTCTTGATACCCCTCGGTCACGATCTCATGCTCGGAAATGCCCGTTCCGCAACGGGGACACCACGGCATCACATCGTGGCCTTTGTAGAGCCAACCGCGGTCATGGACTGTCTTCAAGAAGTGCCAGATGGTGTAGTTGTTCTCCTCGGACATTGTGAGATACGAGTTGTCCCAATCCATCCAGTACCCAAGTCGGATGGACTGGTTGGTAATGCGATCGGCGAATGTCAAGACCCGTTGCTTGCAGCGCTCCACGAACTCGGCGATCCCGAATGCCTCGATGTCCCGCTTGCTCTTGAGGCCAAGCTCTTTTTCAACTTCGACCTCGACCCAGAGGCCTTGACAATCAAAACCGTTCTGATAGCGCTGACGCTTGCCAAGCATGGTCTGGTAGCGCTGAAAGAGATCCTTGTAGGTGCGGCCCCAGGCATGATGCACGCCCCTAGGGTTATTGGCGGTAATCGGGCCATCGAGAAACGAGTAGCGATCGTCTGACTCGTCATTGCGACGAAGATATTTTTCGACGATGCCGTCGCGCGCCCACCACGCGAGCAAATCCCGCTCTAACGCGGGGAAGTCCGGGCGGTTATCGACCGCGCGAATGCCATTCTCTGTTGCGGTCATGAGACGCTATCTCCGTAATGCAGACGCTTGGGCTTCGACCTCGTGAACGATAAAAAGCCCGTCCTCACATCCGAGGACGGGCGAACCCGCGGTACCACCTCAGTTGCCCACCGTCGCCAGGGGCCCCTCCCCGCCAGAAAGCGAACCAGGCTTCCCGACGGCAAACCGCGTTATCGGGCGGACCCGGGCGCTCCTACACGGAAGTCAGTCCGTTCGGGCGCCAGCTCAGGGGTGATATCCTACGGATCTCGCGATGCCCGGCTTTCAACGGCCCGGACTTGCTGTGCGCGGACTGACCCAGGCGTTGTCCCCGTCGTAGCCTATAACGAGAATAGTACCGATTCGCCCGCTACCATAACAAACAGCCGAAACCAGAATCGGCGGGTGAGCGTACCTCTCAGTACAGTGCATCTGGCTTGTCCGCCGCTGTGCTGCCCCGTGAAGGCAGAGGAGTATTGGGTCCAATGCAATCAACGGGTATCGACCTTCTTGCGCGCGCACTCGCGGTTCCCCGATCACGCCGGCAGGCCCTTATCGCCGCCGGACTCGTCATCGTTCTGTCAGATGTGCTGAGTACGCGGGCTCGACCAACGAACAAAGAGAGGACACAGCGCGGTTCACGTGGCGGCAGTGCGTTCTCCAGGAAGTGCCGGCACTTCATCATCACCGCGGGCCCCGGGCGAGAAGACCGATTTCAGCACACCGACGATGATTTGCTGATCGAGGTCATCCCCAGGAAGGGCGGCTCCGCAAAGGTTGTCTTTGAAGACGACAACAACAGTCCCAACGGCGACAACGGGGAACACCTGCGCGTCGCTCCATTCACTGCCCGCGTAGGCGATGAAATCCATATCGTGGCCCGGAACGAAGTGGCTGGCGGCTGTGAGTTGGACGAGATTTGGCTTCACTGCATCGAAGGCCGAGGGGGCAAGGTTCAGCTGACGGAACCAATCCTGCCCGAGGATTGCCGAGCGGATGCCAATCGCATCGGAGTGTTTTTCGAAACGACGGTTCGCTTAACGAACAAGTAGGGCACCGGGTCAACGACGGCGATTGAGCCATCGGGTCTTTAGCCTACGATACATCGCCATCAAGGCGAGAAGGTACGACGTTCCCACGAGATACGACGCCACCGTGTCCGTGAACCAGTGATGCCCGAGATAGATCCGGCTCGGGCCGACGAGCGCGACCAGTCCGACGAGCAGTGACGTGGCGATTCGGCGAATCCGGGCGGGCCTCACGAGGGTCTCGATGAGGAACGCCAGGAACCCGTAGACGCCGGTATAGATCAGAACGTGCCCGCTTGGAAACGAGGATCCGCCGAGGCGTCCCGGTATCACGCGCACCTCTTCTGGCGCGGGACGGGGGCGTCCCATGGCGAGCTTGATTGAAGCTGAAATGCCGCCCGCGCTCCACGCGAGTAGCTGAAATGCCGCCTCGATGGGAAACCCAAGAACCAACATCAACAGCGACAACAGCGGCGGAAGGACCCGAGACTGCGGCGGAAAACCCGGCCAGGAGACGACGTGCATGAGACGATCAAACCAGACCACGTTGACCCGCTGTAGCGTGCGGGTCACCCGAAGATCTAGCCAGCGGCTGCGGTTTCGCTTGACGAATACGAACAGAGCGGCAAAGACGGTGAGCGCCACGACCGCGAAGGCTGTCGCGCCACGTCCCCGCGCCAGGGCCAGTCGCGGGGGAAATACCTGCCGTACCGTTAACCGCCCTGTCGGCGTTTCGGTGAGCAGGCGAGGCGTGCCGCGGCTGGATCCAAGGAGGTTCGAACTCGTCAACGCGCTTCGCCCCCGAGTACAACAGACCCGTTGAATATGAAACCCGTAGTGTGCGGAATGCCGCACTCGCCGGCTGTAGCGAAGACCATCGGAGGATCATAGCCGGTTGTCGTCATTCATACGCGAAGCTCGCCAGTCGCCGGATTCAAAACACCGGCGGCTGTCGATTGTTGCCGTTATTCCGGCGGTCACCTTTGTTGCATTCTTGCTCGCCCCGGGAAGTGTCGCGCAAAAAACCCACCTTGCGCTTCACGGCCTTTGTGCCCAGCGTCCCAGTCATAGCCTTCAGATCGGCGGCGCGACGCTCCCCATGGACGCCCGAATGACAGGAATCTACATCGGCGCTGCAGTCGCTGTTGGCTGGCTCGTTGCGGCCCACCGCCTGCGGGCCGTGCGGATTCCCTCGTTCCCTGTGATGTTCACGCTGGCAGTGTTTGTCGTTGCTCTTGCCGTCGATGGCTTCAATGCGCTGCTTGTCGATTTGGGCACGCACCATCCGTATGAACCATCGAACAAGCTCCGTCTCGTAACGGGGATACTGGGCGGAACCGCGCTTGG
This sequence comes from Chloroflexota bacterium, assembly GCA_019348515.1. Lineage (GTDB taxonomy): Bacteria > Chloroflexota > Chloroflexia > Thermomicrobiales > UBA6265 > JACCXM01. The sequence goes on from JAHWJF010000103.1 coordinate 8,583, forward strand.
GACTATGACGGGGCATCTCTTTGCGGCCTCGGTTTGGGCCCGAGTCGATCGCTTACGGTCGGTAGTGGCGTCGCCTGCCGAACTCTTCGTCCCAGTTGGCATTTCGCTGGCGATCGGGACTCTCGCAATGGCTGACCTACCGATCCTCTATGCCCCGTTTGCCTTCGGGCTCCTGCTAGCAGCGGTCGCATTGTTTTCTCTGCTCGGAACGATCGTCGCGGCGCTCGTTTCGGATCGAGGTTGGGCTCAAGGCGCGATTGAAGATCTCGTGCCATTGCTCGTTGCCGGGTTCGCCGCGGCCCTTGTGGTCATCGCCGCGCTTTCCTGGTTACGGTTCGCGGCGGAACAGTTCTTTGGCCTACCACGGTTGACATAGTTCGGCACGCGCGAATGCTGTGTTAGACTCTCGGGCGGCGTAATATTCCAGGCATTCCT
>JAHWJF010000104.1 GCA_019348515.1 Chloroflexota bacterium
GACTCGAACTCGCGACAGCCTGCTTGGAAGGCAGGTACTCTACCAACTGAGTTACCCCCGCGCTGCTCTTCAAGAGTGTACGCCGTCGGCTCTTGGCCGGACAAGAGGTGCGCCCGAGACGGCCCCAGACATCCCGTTGCTCTGGCGTCCACATCTGTCTTCCCTGCCAAGCCGGTACGACACTTGCATGTACGGACACTGTGACAGAGTGTCACCATTGGCAAATGTTGATGTCCCCGCGGCTCCCGGCTTGTTCAGAAGCGGCGCATTGAAACGGGGTAGAAAAGGTTACGCGTGCAGCGGAGATCAATGATTCGTGGGCTTGTCGGAGGAGCGCTCGGGATTTACGGCTTCCAAAGTCGAGACGCACAGGCGCAAGACTGGATTATTTCGACGATTTACGAAGCGGCTGGGAGATACGGGGTCTCCGGTGACTGGCTTCTCAACACAGCGGTCTGCGAGAGCCAACTCGACCCCTGGGCATACAACGAGATGACCGGCGACACAGGTCTATTTCAGTTCAAGCCGACGACCTGGGGAGAATGGGGCGGTGACCCTTCTGCCATCTGGGACGTTTGGAGCCAAGCGGATATGGCCGCGTGGGCGTTCTCCGTGGGGCTGCATACTCATTGGTGTTGCTCCGGCACGTGGCAGGGTTACGAACAATGCATTGGTGCATGATCGCTGGCCGGCTTTTCGTGTCGGGCTACCGCGTTTGTGCGCCGCTGTCGACGCCGATGGTGAATCGGCCGCGTCACAACGTTCCAAGAGCGTGCAGCAGCATGGGTTGAAGTAATCCTCGATCGCGGAGGGTCTTCACCAGGCGATGCCCGCCATGTTCGTGCTCGATGACCTCAACGCCGCCGCGGCCGACGATGCGATGCGCGTGCACGAGATCAAGGGCGTCGTCCGAGCTGACATGCACCTGGTACCGAGTCTTGACACTCTCAAGTGGTAACACGTCGAGGAGGTCAAGCGTTGCTGGACGATCCACCATCGCCGCGTACAGGGCGTCGATCTGTTCTTCCCAGCGTGAGTCCCCAGCGCGCCTGCGATTATCGGCATCAATGAACGTCTGAGGCGAAAAGGCGATGACCTCGTCGACACCGCACAGGGCGCCATACAGGACAGCCGCGAAACCTCCTGCGGAGGCTCCCGCCATCACGACTCGATCGACTTCCGCGCGCTCGATTGCAGCCGTGAGAAAGCGATGCACGTCTACGGAGGATTCTCCAATCCCAGGGATTCCGCACTGGTACCAGGCCCGGCGAGGGTCTCGTAGAAACACCTTCTTAACCGGCAGCTTGGAGGTCAAGCGGAAGAACTCGAAGACCGGCATGCTAACCCCTCCGGCAATCCCGCCGAACAGAATCAGCAGTGTCTGGCCGGCCGGTTCCATGTCGAGCACGACGTGAGCGCCCGGGCGTGAGACGAGAGACTCAAACGCACCGGTTAGAACTTCGGTCATAGGGCAACCGCGGCGAGGCGCTGGCCGAGTCAGGACGAGAAAAAGGGAACTGAACCGCGGTCGGGGTGAGAGGACTCGAACCTCCGGCCTCGGCGTCCCAAACGCCGCGCGCTACCAACTGCGCCACACCCCGGTATACGTCATTTTGAGTATAAGGACGCCTTGTCAGAGGTGTCAAAACGCCACGAACGCGAGGATCAGTGACCGACCCGCTTGTATATTTGAGTGCCTCCGGATTGGAATGCGGGCTCCCAGACGGAGCTTCCGTTCTCGGGGAGACGCGCAATCTCGTACGGTCCGGCAGTGGCGCAGATTGACCGCCAATCGCCTGTTTCGTAGTCCCCGACAAAGAGCCAGGTCACACCATACTCGTCAAAGAGCGGGCTATCGGCATCGCGGAACATTTCACTCACGTCAGCCTGGCGCTGCTCGATCTCGTCAAGCAGCATCGGCTGACCGCCGCGCCACTGTCGCTGGTGGTTGTTTGCCCATCCGATAACACTCGGCACCCCGGTGAAAGCCGATACTCGATTGAACGGTAGCCGGTCGAATGGAAGATATGAGCACCCGGCGGCTTCCAGTACCACGTCTCCGGGCGCCGCGTGGTCGCTCAACCAACGGATCGCGGCGGTATCGTTGGGGTTGGTTTCCTCTCCGTATGCCATGCCGTCCAGTCCGCGCCAGTCTTGGAACCGGTCGGTCCACTGGTATGACGCGATAGTTGGATATGTAACGCCCGCAAGAAGCATTGCGCTCGTCCCAAATGCGAGAACAGGTTTCTGCCAGCGGTTGTGCCGCTCGGAAGCGCTGGCCCAAAGTACGGCGACGGTCATGGCAGTGGCCAAGCCATAGAGCGTCCAGGTCTGATAGTAGAACTTGAACAAGGTGTTCATGCGATCGTCGAATGCGTCCCGGACATAGACGATCTCGACTCCGATGGACAATGTCCAGGCGAACGAAAAGAGCGCGAGAGCGAACCATTGAGGACTGATGGACCTCAAGTCGCGCAATTGAGCAATCGCGAACGCAAGCGGAATGCCGCAAAGCGGTATTACCGGCGCGGAGAGCAGAACGCCAGGAATGATCGTTGCCACGGATGACGTTACCAGGATTCGTACGGAGTCTTGTCGAGACGATTCCCAGCCGCGAAGCCCGTTGATGACGAGGACAGCGCCGAAGGCATACTGCGCTCCAAAAACAGTCATGTATTCGGCAATAGACGTGCGCTCACCTAGATGCAGGCCGACCGCCGAGACAAGCCTTGGCACGAGCGGCAGTCCCGCAATGAGGGACGGCACTTCGCCCGGATCAATAACAGTCGGCGGAACGTACGTCGCAAAATACGGTAGCCACGCCGTGATGGACGACGCGAGCAGGAGCGAGAGCGGTTTCCATGCACGAGTAAGCCTCGCGCCAGCGCCCATCCAGACACCGACAGCGACAAGGAGGAGATACGTTGGAAAGTCCCAGGCGTTGAGCGCGTAGAGCGACCCCACAATAACGCCGCCGGTTGCGACTCTGATCAGCCCGCTTGAGGGCAGCATCCCTGCTGACTTTGCACAAGCGAGCGCCAGGTTCCACGCGATGCCAATTGCCACCAGGGTATAAGGCAGCGCCATGACGTGAGGGTGCAGATCGCCGAGCAGAAAACTAAAAAATGGGAACTCGTTGATCGTCTCGGTGGCGGGACTCGAACAGAGGTTGTCAAGGCGCGGACCATCGCAGACGATCCGGCTCGACCGCCATCCAATCCCGTTGACGCCGTCCCACCACGAGGCAGAAATGGTTCCTGTCGCATCCTCGAGCAGTCGGCGCGGCGTGTAGAGGTTTCCCGAAAGCGTCACGACGATGAGCGCCAAGAGCCCGGTGGCGGTGGCCACCCAAGAATCCAACCAGGGACGAACGGTGTTCCAGGCAACGCCGAACGCCGCCACCGCGGTCATGCTGAACACCGTCGCCAGAGCCAGGTTGAAGCCAGTCTCTGGAGAAACCTGGGATAGGCGACTGACGGTCCCATGCAAAAGGTAACCAAGGTAGTAGTAGTTGATTGGCTCACCTGCGAACCAAGGATCTGGTGGCGGCATGGAAACCGTACGTGTGCTGCTGGCGAGGAACGCGACATCCATCGGCTTTTCAGTGCCCAGGATCTGCGGGGTGTAGCCACGAAGCAAGATGTACGCCGCAAAAAGGAACAACGACGCCAGTTCGACGAGGAAGAGATCCCGCAACCAGCGGCGGTCGACCTGCCGCGTCCAAATGACCGTCGCCCACCCCAACGCGGCGGCGGTAACCACAACTCCCGCGACAATTCCCGCGCCGAATGATGCCATGCCGAGTGAAGCGAGCAGCCATGCCGGATACACCGCCACCAGCATCGCTATTGGGCGCGCGATCGTTGCCCCGCGGTCGTCCAGGGGATGACAGAGCCACCTAATGCCCGGTGCAAACGCCCAGGTAATGGCCGCGAGGACGAGATACCATCGCGTCGCCGGCTCGACCCAGCTCACGTAACGAGCGCCTGGTCAGTTCGCGCGAACAGGGAGCACCCGGTAGATGGTCGTCCCGTGCGCGGAATGAGCGACCTCGAGCGTCGTACCCAGCATCGCATCAAATCCGGCAATGCCCTCGGGGGAGCCAGTTGGCGTGCATTCGTTGTTTGCAATCGGATAGAGTCGTTCCAGGTCACCAACGACCACGTACTCCACGTTGTACCGGCGCAAGATCGACGCCTTCGCCTCGGGATCGGACGACGTGTAGAGCGTCCGCACGTCCTCCACCCGGGCAGAGAGCGTATCCGGATAGCGCTGCTGCTGCTCGTGTCGTTCCCAGCCAATGATCGTTGGAAGTCCGGTGGCCGATGAAATTCGGCTGCCGTTGCATCGATAGGGTCCAATCGATGCCTCGGCAATGACCGGGCTTCCCTCGACGTTGGCGAAGAACCACTCAATGGCCGCCGCATCTCCTGCGAAGGTGATCTCCGACAGTAGGGGATCACCCAGCACGGGAACCGTGCCCGCGTGCATCCAGCCGAGTGCGTTCAGAGAACCAGCTGGCGTCCCTGGAGAGAAGCGCTGGGCAAGGCGCGGTCCAGTTGCCAGGACCGGGTAGGTCATCGCCGCCAGGACAAACAATGCTGCGGCCGCAACGCCGAAGCGCGCCCACGCCGGGCGACCACTGGTGGAACGCCGCGTAGCACTCGATGAGCGACGGGGCAGCCGTGCCTCCTGGATCATGAGCGCGAGCAATCCCGACCCCGCCAGGCTCAAAAGCACCCAGACCTGATTGTAGAACTTGAATACCGTGTTCATGCGATAGGCTGAAGTACCGATGAGATCGTCGGCGACCACCACAATTTCGGCGCCCGCCGCAGTGAATAGACCGGCGGCCAACAGCAGGCAAACAAGTCGTTCCCAACTCCGGCTCAATCGCAACCAACCCAACGCCGCCGCGCTCCCCAGGGCGAACAGCATCGCAAATACGGAGCGGCCCGCGAGGACACTGCCAACAGCAATCACCGGTACGGCTACCAGCGTCAACTGCTGCAGTCGCACCGACCACCCAGCGATGCATCGTCCATCTCTCACAAGCCTCCATGCGGCCGTCATCGGCGGGCCGCTCAACGCGCCTACCAACAGAATTGATGCTCCAACCTGGACGAGAGGGCCGGAACCCAATCTTGCCGCGACCAACCCCAGCACTCCGATGGCGAACACCACGAGTGGCCAAGGCCACGGTGAGAAATGGTCTCTGTCCCTGCGCAACAGCAGGGCCGTGAGTCCAAGCGAGCAAACGACGATCTGCCCACCCAGATGGCTCAAGAACTGAATCAGATCGGACGGGTCGCCAACGAGCGCGACCTGACTGAAGAGCGCGACAAAGTGGAGGTGGAACGGAAGGAAGAGCAGCCATGCACCACCGAGTACTAATGCGGAAGCGGCAATGAACGTGAAGAGGCGGCGCGAGAGCGGAGTGACGCCACAGGTTGCCATGAAGACCGACACCACGGCGAGGACCGCGTACACCGGCACGTCCCAGGCGTTCGTCGCGCTCAGAGTTCCGAGCAGCAGCGCTAGAATCGTCAACCGCGCCCAAGACGCCCGTCCCAACCGCGAAAGCGCAGCGAGGCCGACCGAAAGGGGACTGGTTGCTACGGCGATGCAGATGGCGATCGCGGCGACGGTAATCGGGAGCGCGACTACATGCGCGTGAAGATCCGCGTAGAGCCCGGTGAAATACGGGAATTCGGTGATGACGTTGTCCATGGCCCGGCTGCCACTCCAGGTCCAAAATAGGAATGGATCGAATCGTGCCGGAACACCACCGAAAATCCCTCTCAGTGCGGACAGATTCCCCAGCAGGCAGAGGGAGACAGCTCCAGCCCAACCGCCCAGCATCGTCAATCGCGGAGGCCGCGTCACAGCGCGGGCAAGCGCCGCCGCAACCGAAAAACCGCCACTCGCCAGCATCCCCATCATCGCTGGCAACGCGAGGTTGAATCCAATTTCTGCCGGTATGCCGGTGGACTTGAAAAGAAACGCCACCAAATAGAACCCGTAATAGTAATAGTTCACATACCCGTCGGCGTACCACGGATCGTACGGTGGGAAGTAGGCACTCCTCGCAATGGCATTGATCTGGGCAAACTCCATCGGCTTCTCGCCGCCCCAGAACGGATGCCAGCCGTCCGGGTTCGCCAGCCGGTACCCCAGGAAGAGAAGGAAGACCAGCCAGAACGTAACCTCGGCGTGCACCCAGGCGCGGCTGGTTGCCGATTGATCCCGGGGCCATCCGGTCCGCGCACGCAACCACCAACCAGTGAGACCGACGGCGACGAGCGACAGAACGACCCAGACGGCTCGAAAGCGAAAGAGCTCGAGACTCGCTCCCAACCAGACGGGGTAGGCAGCAACGACCAGGCAAAGAATCCGCGCCAGTCCCCAGCCATGGTCGGGGAGCATCGGCAACAGCAGTCGCGCGATGGGGAGGCCGGCCGCCAGGAGAACAATCAAGAAGAGAATCCACACGGCTACAGCTACCGGAGTCGCGCTGGTCAGTGTCGCGCTCCAACGGGCGTCGTTGACGGACGGGTTCTCGCCGACGGGACCGTCGAGAAGTAACGTTGCCTGGTCCGGTTCGCGGGCGGGATACCAGGGGCGCCCCAGGGCCCACGACATCTCCGCGTCGTACGCGCCCCGCGAGATCGGACCGGTTCGCCCAAAAACGCTTACGCGTGGGTGGTCGTAATTGATGAACGACTCGTCGGCTCCACGATCGTCGATCGCTACGTTTCCGATCGTTGGAGAACGCGCAAATTGCGCCACGAGCTCAAATCCAAGCTCGCCGTCCTCAAGTTTTTCGAAATACCGCCCTTGAATGGGGTAGCGCCAGGGAGCCGCCCGCATCGCCGACTCCACCCGTTCAGAGGACTGAATGATGAAGTCGGCCCGGCTGATACCCTCATAGAGTTCCGCGCTCGCTTCTGGCGGCGGCAAGTCCCGGTAGAGATCGAGCGTGAGCGTGCCGAAGCCGAACGCAGCCGGCGAAAGTGAGAAAGAGAGCGTTCGGGGCAGCGCGTCGTCCCAGTACTCCGCGGTCAGCACGGAGCCAGGTGCGATGGTCCCGTAGATCCACCGCGAGGCCGCGAGTCTCGAGTTTTCGTGCGCGTAGATTGAGAGGAACGCGGCAGTCCAGCCGAACGCGAGGGCCAGGGCGGCAACAGGAATGGCCGCCCGGGGAACGCTGGGCCAAAACCGCGGGATCATGCGAGTGAGCCGAGTCAGCGAGAGCGCCGCGGTGATCGCGAAAACGGGGGCCAGCGGCTCGAGGTATCTGAGAAACTTGACGTCAGCGACGACGAGCACGATGCCGTACGCCGCCACCCAACTCGCAAGGACGAATGCGGACGTAGAGGCGCGTCGGAACGCTAATCCCAAGAGGAGGATGATACCGACGACAGAAAGGACGCCGGCCGCGGGGCCATACCCCCAGCGAACGACTTGCTGAATCAGGTATGCGACGGGGAATGTTCCGGCATAGACCCGGGTGAAAGGCACGTCGAAAACGCCCGAGACAATGTCGGCTTGCGTCTTCAGGGATTGCAGATAGACTCCGGGTCGGAGCAGGGCGTAGGGTTCGAATGCGAAGAACGCAACCGCGGCAGCCGACGCCCCGGTGACCGTCCGTATGAGCGTGCGGCGCGCTACCGATACCTTTTCCTCGCTGTTGATGTCGCGCAGGAATGCGATGAGAAGAGCGATCGCAATCGGCGCGGCTAATGTGAAGACGCTTCCTTTGGTAGCAAGCGCCAGACCAAATGTCGCTCCGGCCGCCGCGAACCGCACGTTGCTCCCATTCTTCGCCGCCTGCACGCATGAGAGCAGGCAGAGCGCGACGAAGAACGTCAGCCAGCTATCGGTCGTGTAAAAGTGAGCAAGTTGGATGGACATCGGTGCGAAGGCGGCGAACAGGGCCGCCAGAAGTCCGACGGATCGTCCCCCCAACGAGACGCCCATGACCGCGACGGGAACGATCGTCAGCGCGCTCAAGACGGCGGAGATCGCCCTGCCTACGAGATAGGCGCGCTCCATACTGTTCCAGTTCGTGCCAGTGATCCGGGAGAGAAACCAGGCCGTGGCGTCGGTCACCCAGAGGGGCAGCGCACCGTAGGCGAATTCTCGAAACTGCCCGGTGACGGGGTCCGCGGAGCGGGGATTCAGCCCGCTCCGGGCTGGATCAACGAGACTACCGAGGTCAGGAGGCCATTCGAATCGAATGCGGTCGATCAGGACAATTTTGGCAACGAAGAGCTCGTCAGGGTGCAGATCGGCGCCGTCATCCCAGTCGATCCCGTACAGGCGAACGGCGAGCGCCGCGAGTAACACGATGAAGAGGGTGACGCCCCAAGAATCCAAAGCAGGAAAACGAATGTTGCGACGGGATCTCATCATCCGCGCGATTCTAGGCAGTGCAGGCGTCAAGGTCGAATGGCGTCCGGAGGGGTGAAAGGATCTCCGTTGCGGGTCGTCTACTTCGGGTCACCGGATTTCGCCGTCCCAACCCTAGAGTCGCTTGCGGCGAGTCCGGCGTTCGATGTCGCACTTGTCGTAACTCAAGGCGCAAAAGGCTCGTCACCAGTGGAACGAGCCGCCGCGGATTTCTCGCTCCCGGTCTATAAACCGACAACGCTACGCGATCCAGAGTCTCGCCGCCCACTTGTAGAAGCTGAGGCCGATCTCTTCGTCGTCGCCGCCTTTGGACTGATCTTCCGACAGCGCACCCTTGATATCCCTCGTCTTGGCGCGATCAACGTGCATCCTTCGTTGCTCCCCAAGTATCGGGGCGCCAGCCCTATCATGGCCGCCATTGAAGCGGGAGATGCGGAGTCTGGGGTCGCTCTCATGGTGATGGACGCTGGTATCGACACAGGGGCTGTCATTTCGATCGAGCCAGCACACGTAGCGGCCGATGACACAAACGAGTCCTTGGGCGCGCCATTGGCAACCCTTGGTGCTGGCCAAGCGGTGCGAGATATCCCACGGTGGGTAGC
>JAHWJF010000105.1 GCA_019348515.1 Chloroflexota bacterium
CGACGATTCGCGCAGTGGTGCTCGCATCCTCATCATGCGGCATCGACGGCGTCACGAGCTCCAGTACTCCCTGGTCATAGGTCATCCGGGGAACCCGGCGCTCTTCGTCGTCCGCCAGTAGTCGCTCGTAGGTTTCCCAACTGACCCATGGCAAAACGACTCGCTCATCTGCCACGAGGCGAGGTGGACTTGCAACGGATGCCGGGCTCACCCGGGGTTCTCCTTCGCTACCGGTCGACGGACCCCAGGACGATGTCGATGGTCCCAATGAGGGCGACGACGTCGGCGAGCATCGAGCCGTTAGCCATGTAGGGGAGAGAGCTCAGGTTGACGAAGTCTGGGGCGCGGATGCGAAAGCGGTACGGCAGCGGCGAACCGTCGGAGACGACGTAGTAGCCGAGCTCCCCCTTGGGGCCCTCGACCGCGACGTAGACCTCGCCCACCGGCGGGCTGAATCCCTTGATGACCCAGATGAAGTGGCGCTGCATGTCCTCGGCGGTCGTCATCGTCCCCTTATGCGGAGGAATGACGTACTCCGAATCCCAGGCCATCAGCTCGGTGTCCATCCGCTCGCACTGGTCGAGCGCCTGCCCGATGATCTTGATCGTCTGGCGCATCTCTTCCATGCGCACGAGGTAGCGATCGTAGGTGTCGCCGTGCTGTCCGAGGGGCACCTCGAAATCGAGACGATCATAGACACAGTACGGCATTGCCTTGCGGATGTCGTAGTTCACCCCGGAGCCGCGCAGGCAGGCGCCGGTCAGCGAGTAGTTGATCGCGACGTCGGCCGGGATGACCCCGACCCCCTTCGTGCGGGCCATCCAGATCGGGTTGGCCGAGAGCAGATCGGCGTACTCCTGCTGTCGCTCCGGAAAGATCTTCAGGAAGTCGCGGACCATCCCCGGCAGATTCTCGGGGATCGGTCGCGAGAACCCGCCGATCTCCATCATGTTCGTCGTCAGCCGGGCGCCGACGAATGTCTCGAACAGATCGAGGATCAGCTCGCGCTCGCGGAAGCAGTAGAGCGACATCGAGAGCGCGCCGATATCGAGCGCGTGCGTGCCAAGCCACACCAGGTGGGAGGCGAGGCGTGCCAGCTCAGACATGATCACGCGCCAGTACTGCGCGCGCTCCGGCGCGGTGACGCCGCATAGCTTCTCGAAGGCGAGCACGCAGCCGAGGTTGTTCATCGGCGCGGCGACGTAGTCGGTGCGGTCGGTCCAGGGGATCACTTGGGCGTAACGGTGGTGTTCGCCCAGCTTCTCCGTACCTCGGTGCAGATAGCCGATCACCGGGTCACAATCGATGATCACCTCGCCGTCGAGCTTGAGCACAACCCGTAGCACGCCGTGGGTGCTCGGATGCTGCGGGCCCATGTTCAGGGTCATCACACGCTCACCGCTCTGAAGGGCGGCATCCTCCTCGATCGTCAGCGGCCCCATGGATGTCGCGTCCGTGCTGAAGACCGCACCGGCTTCATAGGGCGTCGGGAGCGTGGTGTTCGTTGTCATGAGACTCCTCGTCCCGTCCAGCGGGTGCGGACGCGGCCGACTGTCCGCTCCGTATTCATGACCGGGAACTCGCTCCAGCCGCGCAGCGGGTAGTCCTTGCGCAGCGGATGACCTTCGTCCCAGTCATCCGGCAAAAGCATGCGCTTCAAGTTCGGGTGCCCCTCGAAGATAATCCCGAACATGTCGTAGCACTCGCGCTCCATCCAGTTGGCGCCGTTCCAGATGGGAACGAGTGACGACACGGATTCGCCGTCGTTGACGCCCGTCTTCAGGCGCAGACGGACGCGGTTCGGCAGCGAGTAGAGGTGCGCCACCACATCGAAACGCGGGTTCTCGCGCAGCCGCAGCATGTCGACCGCGGTGACGTCGGACAGGAAATTCAGCCGCAGCCGCGGATGGTCTTTCAGAAAGAGGCAGATGGCGCGCCACTGCCCGGGCGCCACGTGGATCGTGGTCTCATCCCGGAAGCGCACGGCGTCGACGACTGCATCCGGGAACGCCGCGCGCAGGGCGATGAGCGCCGGGTGCATCTCGATATCGTCGTGGAACCAGTGGTCACGCGACCAGGCGGTGTAGTCATCGAGGAGGACTTCCTTCATCCCCTCGACGTCACTGACCGGCGCGGAGGCCACAGCGGCGTCTGGTGACTCCTTGGCGATGGATGCGGCCTCGGATTCCTCCCTCGTCTCAGGTTGAGTGAGCCCTGAATCAGGCTCCAAAGGTTTGTCTGTCACGCGTCTATTTGCCTCGTTTCGGGGTACCTAAACGCCGGGCTGGGCCGGAACCGCGTCGAGCGCTCCCATGGCTGCCTGCCGTTCAGCCTGGCGATGTGTCTCCGCGGCGGTGAGCCCTTGCTTACGGGCCATCGTCTCGTATTTGATCACCTTGTTTTGCAACTCGAGGATGCCGTAGTAAAGCGCCTCGGGCGTCGGTGGGCATCCCGGCATGTAGACATCGACCGGGATTATCTGATCGACACCCTGGACCACGGCGTAGGTGTCATACGGTCCGCCGACGTTCGCGCACGATCCCATCGACACGACCCACTTCGGCTCGGGCATCTGGTCGTACAGCGTGCGCACCACGGGGCCCATCTTCTTGGTCACCGTGCCGGAGATAATCATCATGTCCGCTTGTCGGGGCGAGGCGCGATAGAGCATGCCGAAGCGCTCGGCAAGGTCGAACCGGGACATTGAGGCAGCGATCATCTCGATCGCACAGCAGGCGAGGCCGAACTGCAACCACCACAGCGAAGAACGCCGTGCCCAGTTGAAGAGAAAATCGAGAGACGTGATGAAGATATTTTTGTCGTACCGATCGTGTATCAGACCCACTCGAGGGCCCCTTTCCTCCAGGCATAGATGTACCCAATGAAGAGCAACCCGATGAAGACGACCATCTCCAGGAACCCATAGAGTCCGAGCTGAGTGAAGAGCACGGCCCAGGGGAAGAGAAAGATCGCTTCGATGTCGAAGATCACAAAGAGCATCGCCACGACGTAGAACCGAGCCGTGTACCGCGGCTGCACCGGGGTCACATTCGGCATGCCGCTCTCGTAGGGAGCGGATTTCATCCAACTTGGTTTCTGCGGCGCGACGACCCAGTTCAGGATCAGCAGCGTCATGCCCATGGCGAACGCCGCGGTCAGCATCAAGCCGATGATGACCCAGTTCGCGCCGAATGTGTCGATACTCACGAGCTCACGGTTCCCTTCGTTGGGATTAATCAGACGAGCGGCCGCCAGGGAGGCGGCCGAATCAACAGGGGAATTTTAGCACGAATGCGCGGCTCCGGCCGCTGGAAGCGCGCCGGAATCACCCCCTGGAGAACCCTCGGCAGACCGCGTCGAGAGATCGCACAGATATGGCCGGATTGCCGCCAGCGCCACGCGCGAGCGTCGCTTGGTCTTACCCGATGCGCACCCCCTCCTCGGGGAAGCGGTACCGCTCGGGGCGCGGGTGTCGCTGCAGCGCGTAGACGACGGCCAGCGGTTCCAGCCGCCCGAGGAACATCGCCGCGCGAAGACCCCCTTACCGGCAACCGTGAGCGCTGGGGTGATGCCCGTCGATGCACCCATGGTGGCGAGGGCGCTCATTGATTCGAACATGAGGTGGATCTTGCCGGTTTCCCAATGTCCGATTTGGACTTCGGTCATGGCAAGCAAGTTCGCGAGCAGACCGCAGAGCAGCAGAAAGATGGCGATCATGGACACGGCGCTCCTCATTGCCGCGTGCGCTTGGCGCCGCTACTCCAGACCGACTCGTGTCACTGCCTGGTTAAGGTGTGGGGGTTCCTTTCAATGGGAAATGGTCGGCGACCCGATCTGGGGTCCACGGGGTGTAGAGCCAGTCAGTGAAGAATGCATCCAGCTCCTCGCCGGACATCTCCTCGGCGAGCGCGATGAAGTCGGCGGTCGTGGCTGTGGAGTAACGGTACCGCGCGGCCCACTCCTGAAGCAGCCTGAAGAACGTCTCGTCGCCGAGCCGCTCCCGCAGCTCGTGCAGCATAACGGCGCCACCGGCGTACGGAACCTCGGTGAAGAGGTGGTCGGCTCCTGGGTCACCAATGAGGACACCGTCTCCCGACGATGTGCGACTCGCCGTCGCGAACGAGGCGATCTGCCGCTGCAAGGCCGCCTCACCGGCGTTCGGGCCGTGGGCAGCCTCAGCCCATAGCACCTCGGCGTAACGGGCGAACCCCTCGTTCAGCCAGATATCTTGCCAGCGGGTAAGGGAGACGCTATTCCCAAACCACTGGTGCGCCACTTCATGGGCGATGGTCCGCTCGTTCACGGCCGACCGATCGTAGCCAATCATGCCTTGCGTCTCGAGCGCGGCGTTGAACGAGGTGTCCTCGAACACCGTATTGCCGAGTGAGGCAAAGGGGTAGGGGCCGAAAAGCTCCTCGAAGACCGCGACCATCTCCGGCACTCGATCGAAGAGCATCATCTCCTGGTCGGGAAGGTCGGGCGGGAAGGCCTCGATAAAGGTAATGCCACCAGGTCCCTCATCAAAGGTGACATCGAGTTCCGCGGCGTGGAACATCACGAGGTAGCTCGCGGTCGGCTCCTGATTCTCCCAGGTGAAGGTCGCCGTCGAGGGATTGTCTCCGGCCCCGGTCGCTCGCGCCACCGATTGCAGCAGGCCGTTGGCGACGACGTCGTATGGCTCCGGCACGGTGATGACCAGCGTGTAGGTGGCTTTGTCGAGTGGATGACCGTTGACCGGATACCAGACGTCCGATCCCGCTGGCTCTCCGACCGCGAAGATCGAGCCGGCCGGCTCTCCGTCCCCGAAGATCGAGCCGCGGGTCGTCCACCAGCCGCGTTCGAACCGGTCCTCTTCGTCGACCTCCGGTGTGCCGTGATAGTGCACGATCGCCTGGAACGGCTCGCCGGCATAGAGCGGTTCAGCGGGGGTAATCGTCAATTCCCCGCCTTCCCGCGTCCATGCTGCCGGCATGCCGTCGACGGTGATGCCATCGATCTGCGGCCCGCGGAAATCGAGGTTGAATGCCGAGAGATCCTGAGTGGCGATGGCGTCGATAGTGGTGGTGGCGTCGAGGATGCTTCCCGCCTCAATGTCAAGGTCGAGGTCGATCGTGTAGTGAGCAACGTCGTAGCCACCGTTGCCCAGGAGCGGGTAGTAGGGATCGCCAATGCCGGGCGCTCCAGGTGAAGGCGCTCCCGCGAATGGCGTGGCCCGGATGATGGGCGCGACCGGAGTCTGGGCGAGCCCCGTGCCGGAAGCGACGATGCCAGTCAGCAGCGTGACGACGGAGATTGCCGCGCCGATGCGCGGCCAACGCACGTTCAGAAAGCGGTCCAAGTAGACGCGAACCTTTCACGGACAAGCTACACGCGCGAGCCGAGAGGGATGCTACTTCGGTGAGGTGGTTGCGTCGACCAACCGTTCCTAACAATCAGAGGACGTTGTGACGCAAGGCGCCGCAGTGCGCGGTGGGTCGCGTCACCCCGTGAACCCCAGGCTGGTCTTCCTGTCGACCAAGAGCAGTTGCGCATCCGCGCGCCGAGCATCACCGCACCAGCAGCCATGACCCGCAAGTCAACGTGCAAGAGACGCTCCTCGACTTCCCGGGTCCTCGGCTTAAACCAGCCAGGGCCGCTCGGCCGCCCAGCCGGCGAGGGCCGCGGTCTGCGGCGACGACTCGATGGCGCCCGGGCAGATGGCGCGGACCTCGGCAATCGCCTGCTCCGCGCTGAGGCCCCCGCGAATCAGGTACGCGGCCAGTACCGTCCCGGTGCGGCCCTGCCCCGCCAGGCAATGGACGGCGACGGCTATGCCCATCGCCCGCGCATCGTCGAGGAAGGCGAGAGCATCGAGCATCTGTGTTGTCGTTGGCGCATGGAAATCGTCGACCGGAAGGTGCAGGCCATCGATTCCATGGCGCTCGAGCGCGCCGTGCGGGAGAGCCGTTTCAGTCAGCGACAGGAGCGCGCCGACGCCGTACTCGCGCAGAGAGGTGAGATCGCGATCGATAGCCCCGCTGCCCGCCCCTGGGCGGGAGCACCCAGCCAGCGCGTTGTCGATCACCCAGTAGAACCGATGCATGATCCCCACTCGTTTCGCTCGTCCATTCAGGGGCGAACATCAATTACGCCGCGGAATTGCAGGGTACCCTATGCACCATGAGCCCGGTCGGCGTTGCGGCACGCGGCGTAACCGGATACGAGAGGAGGCACACCGGTCATGGCCAATGAGAAAGGAAAAGTTCGGTTGATGAAAGCCAAGACCGATCGATCATCGGAGCTACACCGGACATTTGAGACCGACGTCGATCTCCCGGTTGATACACGGGGCGCCATGATCGAACTGCTCAATCAGGAGCTGGCAGACACCTCCGATATCTACAGCCAGACCAAGCAGGCGCACTGGAATGTGAAGGGCATTCACTTCTATCAGCTGCATCTGCTCTTCGACCAATTGGCCGAGAAGCGTCAGGGTGAAGCTGATGAGCTTGCCGAGCGCGCCACCGAGCTCGGTGGATACGCGCGGGGCACGGTCCGCATGGCCGCGGTGAGCTCCCGACTCCCGGAGATTCCAACCGACATCAACACCGGCGTCGATTACCTGAGCGCGCTCGTAGAGCGCTACGGCATTCATGCCAATAGCATGCGGGGGGCGATCGACGAGGCCGACAAAGCCGGGGATGCGGACACCGCGGACCTCTTCACCGAGATCTCCCGTGAGCTCGACAAGGACCTCTGGTTCCTGCAAGCGCATCTCCAGGAACAGGAATAGGGCCGCCTCGATTCGTCAGGAGAGACGAATGCCCGCCACGCCCGATGCGCTCGCACCAGATCGCATCCTTGTCAACGCGATCATCCACACTGTTGATGATGCGAATCCGATGGCGACCGCGGTCGCCATCAGTGGCGGCCGGTTCGTTGCGGTTGGTAACGACGATGAGATCGAGACGCTGGCCGGGTCGTCGACGTCCGTTGAGAATCTGGGGGGAGCAGCGGTCGTTCCGGGGTTGATTGATGCCCACAATCACCTGCAAGCCACCGGGCGCATGCTGCGCGAGGTTCAGCTCTACGACACCCGCGCGATGTCCGAGATCGTAGAGCGGGTGGCGGCGCGCGTACGGGAGATGGCAAAGGGAGAGTGGGTCGTCGGCCGCGGCTGGGACGAGAGCCTCCTTGCCGAAGGAGGCCACCCTACCCGCCATGACCTCGACGCCGTCTCGCCCGACAACCCGGTAGTGATCCACCGTGTCTGGAACAAGCTCGTCTGCAACTCGGTGGCTTTGCGGGTCGCGGGTATCGATCGCGAGACTCCCGATCCGCCTGCCGACGTGCTCTACAGTGGCTCGTTCGAGCGCGACGAGGATGGCGTACCAACCGGACTCTTCCGTGACCGGGCCAAAGAGATGATCACTGACCACATCCCGGAGCCAACTGAGGACGAGCGGGTGGCTGCTGTTGAAGCCGCCTGCCGTACCTACAACGCGGTCTGCTTGACGGGGGTCGCGGAGCCAGGGCTCTACCCACAGGAGATTCGTGCCTTTGACCGCGCTCGGCGCGAGGGAAAGCTCACGGTCCGCACGGACATGCTGATGGCGGCATGGGGATTCGGCGCGCCCGATACCGAGGAAGGGCTCGAGGAGCGGTTCGAGAGTCTAGGCGTTGGCGGGGGCCTCGGCGATGATTTGCTGCGGCTCGAGGGCATCAAGCTGATGATCGACGGCGGCATGAGCGACCGCACGGCGCGGATGTTCGATGCCTATCTGAATGAGCCGGACAACCGCGGCACGTGGGCAGTCGAGCCCAGGCGGCTGGTGCGGCTCATCCGCTGGGTGCATGACCTGGGGTGGCCGATGGACATCCACACCTGCGGCGACGAGGCGCAGGAGACGGTGGTCAAAGCCTTTGCCGGCGCCCAACGGGAGAACCCGAAGCCGTGGCTGCGGCACCGGGTGCATCACGCGTACTTCCCGACGCCAGCGGCGCTCGCAGCAATGGCGGAGGCAGGCATCCCCGCTGTCGTCTCCTCGCCGTTTCTGACGAACCTCGGCGAGGGGTTCGTCAATAGCGTCGGACTCGAGCGGGCCAGCCGCGCCATGCCGATGCGGACGTATCTGAACGCCGGGGTACCCCTCGCGGGATCGTCCGATTCCTCCATCACCGACTACAACCCCTGGGTCGGCATCCACGCCGCCGTGAATCGCACGACGGCAACCGGCCGTGACCTGGGCAAAGATGTGGAAGCGCTTACCCCCGGTGAGGCGTTGCGCTCCTACACACTCGGTGGAGCATTCGTTACTGGCCGCGAGGACCGCCAGGGCTCAATCGCCGTCGGCAAGCTCGCCGATCTGGTCGTCCTCGACCGTGATCCGCTGGCGATCTCGCCCACTGAACTCGACCAGGTGAAACCAACCGCCACCATGTTGGGCGGAGAGTGGGTTTACCGAGCGTAGAGGCGGGAGTCGGACGTCAGGAATCCCGTCCGACCTCGCCAGCGGCAACGATCCTCCGACTCGGACTATGCAGTTCCGGCGTGACACTCTATGATTCGCGCGGCGGCAATGGTGCCGCGGCCCGTAAGTCTGATGATGCGCTAGTTCTGGAACAGGAGGCGAAATATGACTGTGCTTGTGCTTCATAGCTCACTCTTCGCTGCCTCCGACAACCGCGTCAGCTAGGAAACCCCTGCTCCGCGCCTCGTCGGCGCACAGAGAGCGTCCGAGCTCATGACCGAATGAGCTCGTGCCTATCCACGCGTCGAACGGTTCCGTCTGAGGTGGCTTGATCGGCAACCTCACATAGGAGCCAGACATTGATCGCTCTCGAAGATCTCGGATATAGCCCGTTTTTCTCCGCCCAGGTTGAACAAATTGAAAGGACCCGTCCGGGGCTGGTCCCGGCCCGGATAGCGTCCGACGGCCCTGGTATCTTCAACCTGCTCGTTTGCCAGGCCCCGCTAGGCGAGCTGTCTGGGCGCCTGAGCCACGAA
>JAHWJF010000106.1 GCA_019348515.1 Chloroflexota bacterium
AACCCGGCCGACAAGTCGGTCCGCACCTTCGGCGCGCAGTGCGTCGAGCTGGAGGTCGATATCGAAACTGGCGAAGTGACCCTCCTCCGGGTCGTGACATCCCATGACTGCGGGCGCATCGTCAATCCGACAATCGTCGACAGTCAGGTTATCGGTGGCGTGACGCAGGGAATTGGCTTCGCCCTGACCGAAGAGCGGATCGTCGACAACCGTCTCGGAATGGTGCTCAACGCCAATCTCGAGGAGTACCACGTACCGACCGTGGCCGACGTCCCCCCGATCCAACACGCTCAGGTCGGCGTACCGGACAGCGAGGCGAACATAACCGGAGCTAAGGGAATCGGGGAGCCACCGCTCGTCCCGACCGCGCCAGCGATCGCGAACGCTGTCTTCGATGCCATTGGCGTACGGATTCGCCATAGTCCGTTGACCCGTCAGCGCATGATGGCCGCTCTGGCCGAGCGGGAGAAAGACCCACCGGGGAAGGGGACGTCGTGAGACCGTTCGACTTCGCGCGGCCCAGCTCCATTGCCGAGGCCATCGCGCTTCTCGACACACCGGTGACGGCCGTGGGTAATGGGACACGTGCCCTGGCCGGAGGGACCGATCTCCTGACACTGATGAAGGCCGATCTTTACGCGCCGGAACGGCTCATCGATATCAAGCGGCTGGCCGAGCTGGACAACCGGATCGAGGAGGGAGCTGACGGCCTGACGATTGGCGCATTGACGACACTCGCCCAGCTCGAAGAAGACCCGCGTGTGCGGGCCGTATTCCCGGCGCTCGCCGAGGCCGCCGCGCTGGCGGCGACGCCGCAGCTCCGCCACATGGCAACCATCGGCGGCAATCTATTGCAACGGCCGCGCTGCTGGTACTTCCGGAACCCACGCATCCCGTGCTGGCTGAAGGGCGGTGACGATTGCCCGGCGCGGCCGGGCGAGAACCAGCTCCACGCCCTCTTCGACGTCAGTCCCTGTGTGGCCGTCCACCCTTCGGACCCGGCCACGGCGCTCGTCGCACTGGATGCGAGGGTCCGGCTGCATGGCGCGCAAGGGGATCGGGAGCTGCCGCTGGCGGAGCTCTTCGCGCCGCCAACTGACGACCGCCGGACCGAGACCGTCATCCGTGGGGACGAGCTGATCGTCTCCCTGCGCATACCGACGACGCCGGGCACGCGCAGCACCTATCTCAAAGCGATGGATCGCAAAGTCTGGGCATTCGCCCTTGTCGGCGTGGCGGCGGTTGTGCGCATGGATGGAAGCCGGATCGAGGACGCCCGCATCGTCCTCGGCGGTGTGGCGCCCGTCCCCTGGCGGGCGGAAGCAGCCGAGCGGGTCATCAACGGCGCCGACGTTTCCGATGAGGTCATCGAGCGTGCCGTGGAGGCCGCTTTGGACGGCGCCACGCCTCTGGTCCACAACAGCTACAAGATTCCTCTGGCCAAGGCGCTCGTGCGCCGGGCGCTTGGCTCGCTGACGTCACCAGGGATCCGACTCTAATTAAGGATGCGACGCCGCTTTCGTGGGACATGCAAGCGCCTCTCCATCCGCCACCGGGGCGTAGCGGCGGACCATCTCGGGAAGCAGGTCGAGCGCGTGCCCATCGACGCTGCCGGAATCGTTCAAGACTGTCGTCGGGACTTGCGAATAATACGTCCCCGAGGGAATCAGGCCGCAACCTCCCCAGCGCCGCATGAGGAGGTTTTGCACCAGGACCTCCTCCCCGGAGTGGTACCGCGGCAGCCGCGACCAGAAGGAGAATCCGCCCACCGCCTCGATCTTCTGGCGGTCGTAGAGGATGCAGGAGGCGATCCAGGCGACCTTGTAGAGCCGCCACGCTGCGGCAGGCAACGATTGGGCGACGTGGTGGAGATTCGCCGCCCGATGGAGTTGCCAGCGCTCCCACTCCTCGGATCCCGGTGCGACGACTTCCGGGCGTACCGGTCCGTCCCAAAACTCGATCCGTTGCTGCTCCGGCCGCACGTCGTGACGGTGCGAAAGACCGACCGGAAATGCTCCAACAAAGGCGCACTGCTCATCGCGCAGGATCGCTAGCAACCGCTCCACGACCCACGGCTCCATCAGCACGTCGTCGTCCAGGTAGAGAACAGTGTCAGCCGTGGCTTGCCGCAACAGAAAATCACGCTGCTCGGCGATGCCGTGAATTGGCAGACGGTGATACCACTCGATAGCGCCGCCCCGTTCTTCGATCACCCGTCCCAGTGTTTGCACCACCGGGTCATCAGAAGTAGCGTGCGCGCTCTGATCGGCGACGATCACCCGTAGATCCGTGATCGTCTGCGCCGCCACCCCGCCGAGGGTCATCACCAGCGAGGCGAGTCGATCGCGGGTCGGCAGGAGGATGTCAACGGTCGCCATGCCGCAGTGTCCCGCCTCAGAAGATGCCCGCGTACAGAGCGCAGGAGCGACAGATATCCGGCGGCTCATCAGAGGCGAGGCGGTCGCGGAAGGCATTGAAGACGTCGCCGTTCCAGACCTGCTCAACCCCGTGGGCGAACATGTTGCCCATGTTCGCGCGGTCGGGTGTGGAGACCATGCAGCAGGGCATGGCGTCGCCGCTGTAGCTGACGTAGCCACCGCTCCACGGCCAGCTGCAGCGCTGGCGGCCGGGGGTGCCGGGCGGGTGGACTCGGGGTTGGGTGCGCGGTAGCCGCAAATCGACGCCAAGCACCGCGGCGGTCTCCTGGGCGAGCCCGAAGAAGTGCTCGACCCGGCTCGGGTCGTCCTCGAGCAGCGTCTGCGATTGCACGAAATCGCGCATCGGCCCGTAGTGCGCCGGCAGCGTCTCCTCCCCGAAGTCGTGGCAGAGGTGCTGCACGAACAGCGCCTCCATCTCCCACTCGGCGGCGAACCGCACCAGATCCGGGAGCTCATGCAGGTTTTGTCGCATCAGCACCATTACCATGCGGACTTGCGGCAAGCCGTGTTCGGACTGCGCCCGAGCGGTCCGCAGCAATCCCAGATTTCTGATCACTTTGTCGAGGTGAGAGCGGACCCGGATGCGCTCGTACGTCTCCGGCGTGGCGCCGTCGATCGAGACGTGGAGGCAGTCGAGTCCACTGGCGACGCAGGCCCGCGCTCGCCGCTCGTTCAGGAGCGTGAGGTTCGAGTTCGTGGTGACGCGGATGTCCTTCCCCGCCGCGTACGCGACCATGTCGAAGAATCGGGGATGCATCATCGGCTCGCCGAGCCCTTGCAGATGCAGCTCCCGCAGCCCGGTCCAACCATCGATCAGCGCGGTGAAATCGTCGAAGGCCATGAACGCGAGCGGACCATACGGAGGGCCGTCCTGCCGGAACTGGATGGCGCACATCTGGCAGCGAAGGTTGCATTGCCCTACGGGTTCGATCTGGAGATACGTCGGGAGCTGCATCGAATCCCTCCGTTGAGATCTGCCCAAGTGGACCGACTAAGCCGGTTTGGTGCAAGATTGATGCCGCACATGGCACCGATCCCGCTCGTTGCCGTCGAGAACGGCTTCGATCATAGTCGCGTGTGAGCTGGATGGGGCCGCCGGATGTACACCCTGGGGATCAACGCGGCGTTTCACGATTCCTCGGCATGTCTGGTCGAGGATGGGGGCGTGATCGCCGCATCGGAAGAGGAGCGCTTTACCCGCATCAAGCACGGTAAGCGTCCCGTGCCTTTCTCGACCTGGGAGCTTCCCTACCACGCGATCGACGATTGTCTCCGCCAGGCGTCGATCGCATTGACCGACGTCGACCACGTCGCCTACGCCTTCGATCCGGCCCTGCGGGTTCCCGGATCGTTCGACCGGGCGACGTTCACGTTGCCGATTGAACCAAGCGCCCATCCGGTCCCCGCCGAGTGGGAGGCGGCCTGGGATCCGCTCTTCGTGGCCTCGATCGTCAACGCGCCGCGCCAACTCGCCAGTGGCGCCCCGCACCACCTCAAGTCCCGGTTCTCAGGGGCGCGCCCGGACGGACCCTACCGCTGGCATTTCGTGGAGCATCACGTTGCGCACGCGGCCAGCGCGTTTCTCGCCTCGCCTTTCGAGCATGCGGCCGTGATGACGCTGGATGGCCGTGGAGAACGGGTGACGACTGCCTATTTCCAGGGGTGCGGAACCAATCTCCGGCGAGTCGGCGAGGTGGAGATGCCGCACTCGCTCGGCATCCTCTACGAACAGGTCACCGAGTATCTCGGCTTCCTGCATTCGTCCGACGAGTACAAGGTGATGGCGCTGGCCTCATATGGAGAGCCAACGCACGTCGATGACTTCCGAAGCATCATCCGTTGGAGGCAGGACGGCGACTACACGATCGCCGCGCCGTGTCTCGAGCAGCGCTTCGGGCCCGCCCGCCTTCGCGGCGAACCATTGGAGCAGCGGCATTTCGACATCGCTCGCTCCGTCCAGATCGTCCTCGAGGAGACCGTCCTCGACCTCGCCCGCTGGCTCCAGACCGCCACCGGCGAACGCGACCTCTGTCTCGCCGGCGGTGTCGCCCTGAACTGCGTCATGAACGCCCGCATCCGCGACGAGGGACCATTCGATCGTATTTGGGTGCAGCCGGCCGCCGGCGACGCCGGGACTGCCTTAGGGGCGGCCTTGTGGGTCGACGCCCAGGAGCGCGCCGCCGACAACCGCCGCTACCGGATGGATCACCCCTATCTCGGCCCATGTTTCGCTGATGCCGAGATCGAGTCGTTTCTCACCTGGTCGAAGCTGCCATTCCGCCGGCTGGAAAACGTGCCCGAGGAGTCCGCCACGCTGCTCGCCGGGGGGAACATCCTCGGCTGGTTCCAGGGGCGGATGGAGTTCGGACCGCGAGCGCTCGGAGCGCGCTCGATTCTGGCCTCGCCCGTCGATCCCGAGATGCAGGCCCGGCTCAACGAGATCAAGGACCGCGAGGACTTCCGGCCCGTGGCGCCGGTGGTCCTCGCGGAAAAAGCGGCGGACTGGTTCGTCGATGCCCATGATTCGCCGTTCATGCTCTTTGTGAACGACGTCCGGCCGGAGCGAGCGGACAGGATCCCGGCCGTTCGTCATGTGGATGGCACCGCGCGCATCCAGACGATCTCGCGCGCGCAGAACCCCCTCTACTACGACCTGATCGCCGCGTTTGAGCGCCAAAGCGGGGTGTCGGTGCTCGTCAACACCTCGTTCAATACGCGAGGGGAACCGATCGTGTGTACTCCCCGCGACGCGGTGGAGTGCTTCTGGACGTCACCGCTCGACGCCCTCGTGATCGGGCCGTATCTGCTCCAGAAGCCGGGGGTTCCCTGGTGACGATCGCCATCTCGGTGGTGGTTCCGACCTTCAATCGGCCGGACCTCCTCGACCGCTGCCTTTCGGCGCTCGTTGCCCAGTCGGTCGGTCCGAGCTCCTACGAGATCATCATCGCCGATGACGCGGCAAGCGACGTCACCCGTTGTCAGGTCGAGGAATGGCGTAACCGGTGCTTGGCGGGACCGGCAATCACGTACCTGCCAGTGTGCGCGTCGTGCGGTCCCGCCGCCGCTCGCAACGCCGGATGGAGACAGGCGCGCGGGCCGGTGATCGCCTTCACCGACGACGACTGTATCCCTGATGGGCAATGGCTTGCGGCCGGCCTTCGGGCGATTGAAGGCGCTACCGGAGTCTCCGGACGCATCATCATGCCGCTGCCCGAGGACCCGACCGACTACGAACGGAACGCGGCGGGCCTGGCGACCTCGGAGTTCGTCACCGCCAACTGCTTCTATCGTCGATCGGCTCTCGAGGCTGTCAGCGGGTTCGACGAGCGCTTCGCCATGGCCTGGCGCGAAGATGCCGATCTCTGGTTGACCTTCATCGGGCGAGGTGAGCCGCTCGTTGCCGCGGAGGATGCCGTCGTCGTCCATCCGCTCCGACCGGCACCGTGGGGAGTGAGTGTGAGTCAGCAGCAGAAGAGCCAGTACAACGCGCTGCTCTACAAAAAGCACCCGGTGCTCTACCGGCAACGGGTTCAGCCGGGCCCCCCGCGCGACTACTATGCGATCGTCGGCTCGATCATCGTGTTCCTGCTGGGCATCTCGTTGCGGCGGCCGCGACTCGCGGTCGCCAGCGCCGTTCTCTGGACCAGGCTGACCGCTGACTTCATCGCGCGCCGGTTGCACGGCACGTCCCGGCGCCCGGGACATGTTGCCGAGATGGTGGTGACCTCCGCCGTGATCCCGCCGCTCTCCGTTTACTGGCGGCTGCGGGGTGCAATCGCTTACCGGGTGTGGTTTCTCTAGTCAGGTGATTGGGCATCAAACGCAAGAACGGCGGCATCGCTTCGCAACGCTAGGGGATCGCGATGAGGACACTGGTCACCGGTGGAGCGGGGATGATCGGCAGTCACCTCGTCGACGCGCTGATCGACGGTGGCGACGAGGTGGTCGTCCTCGACAATTTCCTTACCGGGCGTCGTGAGAATCTCGCTCACCGTGACGATTCGCCCCTGATGCAGGTCCTCGAAGCCGATGTTTCTGTCGCGACTGACCTCATGGAAAAGGTTGGGCCGGTCGACCGGGTCTATCACCTCGCTAGTCCCGCCAGCCCGATCGATTTCGCTCGCTATCCGCTTGAAACATTGATGACGAATGCTGTCGGCACCCGCAATGCGCTCGACCTCGCGCGTCACTGGGACGCGCGATTTCTCCTGGCATCCACCTCCGAGATTTACGGTGATCCGGAGGTGCACCCCCAGCCAGAAACCTACCGGGGCAACGCCAGCTCGCTTGGCCCGCGCTCCTGCTACGACGAGGGCAAGCGATTCGCCGAGAGCCTGGCGATGACCTATTGGCGCGAGTATGGAGTGGATGTCCGCATCGCGAGACTGTTCAACACCTACGGCCCACGGTCGAGAACGGACGACGGCCGGGTGGTCCCGACCTTCTGCGTGCAAGCCTTGTCCCGCCGGCCCCTGACGGTCTTCGGCTCCGGTCTCCAGACCCGTTCCCTCTGCTATGTGAGTGATATCGTGCGGGGATTGATCGCCCTGATGGAGACTCGTGGCATCGGCGGCGAAGCGGTCAATCTGGGCTGCCCCGAAGAGCGCACCGTTCTTGAAATCGCGGAGATCATCGCGGCACTGGCCGGCAGCCCGTGCCATATCGAGGGAGGGCCGTTGCCGGTCGATGACCCCGCTCGCCGCTGCCCGGATATCGGCAAGGCGCAACGCCTCCTTGGCTGGCTACCGGAGATCGACCTCGAGACCGGCCTCAAGATGACATTGGAGCATTTCCGTGCCGAGCTCGCGCTCTCCCGCGGGGCCGCGGCGTAATGGTTCGGTATGAGAACGAGGGAGCAGCCTGATCCGCTACTCGCGTACGGGCTCAATCATGGCGAGTTGTCGTCCTCCGTCGGACCTTCGACCCACTTGCCCGACTGGTTCTTGTGGTACTTACGCTCGACGGCGCCCCACGCGACGCGGTGGGCGCGGCTCTCATCATGGCCGTACTGGTCCCACGCGCTGTTGAACGACTCCTTGTAGATGTCTTGGGCGTGCGGTGGCAGGTGCTCGCGCACGCTTTCAGGGAGGTCGGCGCGACTCTCGTAGGGCATCTTTACCTCCTGTCGGTGGGCTATTACCCGCTGGCAACAATCGACGCAAGCGACGTGCCGTCCGCAGAGTCGCGGAGCGCTGGCATGATCCACTCCTGGAGCACCACTTCCGTACTCCGACGCCGATCCATGACGCGGCGCACCTTGTCTGGCATCTCCGAGGGATCGGGAATGTCGGGCCGTACAGGATGGAACCCGAGGCCAAACCCCTCGACGGTCTGCCGGTACGCGGCGCTGGTGGCGATGATGGGCAGGTGCCCGCGTTCCCGCAGGCCGAGGGCGATGGCGACGTAGGGATGTAGGTCACCCAACGAGCCGAAGGTCGCCAGCAGAATCCGTTTCCAGACTCGTGCTGTGACGCGCTCAGGGCGCGCCGCGCTGGGATCTCTCGTCCGCTCCCCGGCCGGGATCTTGCCCCTCGCCGCTGATTCGAGCATAGACAGCTCACGCAGACTATCCTCCTTCGGGCCCGCGGACCCAACTTTGGACGAACCTACGCTCAGTGTGCGCCATGTTATGCTCCCGCCACCTCTGTCAGAGAGCCGCGAAATGCCGGCGATGCCGTGCTCTTTCCTGAAGTGAGCCCCGACCAGTGCTCCGATTGGCGCTGCCGGGACAGGAAGCGAGTAGCGAGACGGGAGAAGCGAGAAGTAGAACAACACATGACCGAGATCGAACGCGTGCGCTTGCGGAAACTCGATCGCCGCCAGTTGGTCGGGGGAGCGGCCGGTCTCGGGTTGGCCGCTCCGTTCCTCGGCCGTGGCATGAGCGCCCTCGCCGCGCCCGCCCTCCAGGAGGGGACGCCGGCGCCGACGCCGGGTGGAATCCTCAAGGTCGGTCTGCAATCCGATCCCACCGCCCTTGATCCCCAGAAGCAGAGTCTGACCGCCATCTGGCACGTCATCGAGCACATCTACGATGGGCTGACCCGGATCGCACCCGATCTTTCCGTCGAGCCGGCGCTGGCCGAGGGCTGGGAGATCTCGGAGGATGGCACCAGCTACATGTTCGTGTTGCGCGAAGGGGTGACCTTCCACGATGGCACCCCGCTCAAGGCGAGCGACGTGAAATTCACCTTCGAGCGGCTGGTCGACCCGGAGACGGCCTCGACGAGCGCCGCCGAGCTCGCTTCGATGAAGAGCATCGAGGCGACCGACGACCGCACCGTGGTGATGACGCTGCACGCCCCGGACGCCTCCCTGCTCGCGACCCTGGCCGGGGGAAGCACGGTCATCTATTCCGAAGCGTTCGTTAAAGCCAACAACAATGACGTCTCCCAAGTGGCGATGGGCACCGGTCCCTTCAAGTTCGTCGAATATGTGCCCAACACCCGCATCCTCCTGGAGCGGAACGAGAATTACTGGGAAGAGGGGCTCCCCTACCTCGACGGTAT
>JAHWJF010000107.1 GCA_019348515.1 Chloroflexota bacterium
CGACGATCTCCGCGCCCTCGAGTGCGGCGGCCACCTCCTCAGCGCGAAAGATGGCCACACCCGGCGGCAGTGAGATACCGAGCCGCGGATGCGGGTCGCCGCGACCCAGTGCCTCGACAATCACCGTGTCATGCTTCGTGCCCCACAGGCGGAGCTCATGATTGCCGGCACGAAGCGGGGTGAGGAGTGCCGTGCCCATGTCGCCCGCGCCGAGGATCGTCACACGCGCCACGTCCATCTCTTCCCAGGCGGAGCGCCACTCGAATCGACCACCCCTGAAACGGCTTCACATTATCGCCGCGAGACGGCCGCTGGGAACCGCAATTCCACCGCAAATGTCGTATGCTGCGAATTGACCCCAGGCCCTGTCTGGGGTACTATTCCCGCAGGAAATAGAACAAGTTTTCTACACCAAGGTGGCTCCCGTAACGGGGACAGACGGACGCCAGGGCTCGCGCTCCCGGCGCACATGCGAGGATGGAACTCATGACGGAACGGGAACGCGCGGTGGACACGGCCATCGCCCAGATCGAGCGCCAGTTTGGTAAAGGCTCGATCATGAAGATGCGGCCCGGCGAGCTGAATCCAATGCAGATCGATGCCATCCCCACGGGGAGTATCGCGCTCGACCTGGCGCTGGGGATTGGCGGAGTGCCCCGCGGTCGGATCGTCGAGATCTACGGTCCGGAGTCGTCGGGTAAGACGACCCTGGCGCTGCACATCGTCGCCGAGGCCCAGAAGTTGGGTGGCATGGCGGCGATCATCGACGCCGAGCATGCGCTCGATCCGGTCTATGCGGGACGCCTGGGCGTCGATCTTGAAGAGCTGCTCATCTCGCAGCCAGACACCGGGGAGCAGGCGCTGGAGATCGCCGAGACCCTCGTTCGCTCCGGTGCGCTCGATATCGTCGTGATCGACTCGGTTGCGGCCTTAGTGCCGAAAGCCGAGATCGAGGGCGACATGGGCGACTCGCACGTCGGCTTGCAGGCGCGCTTGATGAGCCAGGCGCTGCGGAAGCTGACGGGCGCTATCGCGCGCTCGAATACCTGCGTGATCTTCATCAACCAGTTGCGTATGAAGATTGGCGTCATGTTCGGTAGCCCAGAGACCACGACCGGCGGCAATGCGTTGAAGTTCTATGCTTCGGTTCGGATGGACATCCGCCGCATCGAGACCATCAAGAACGGCACCGATGCCGTCGGATCGCGCGCACGGGTGAAGGTGGTCAAGAACAAGGTGGCGCCGCCCTTCCGGCAAGCCGAGTTCGACATCATGTACAACCAGGGGATCTCGGTCGAAGGAAGTGTCCTTGACGTCGGGGTCGATCTTGGGATCGTGCGCAAGAGCGGCGCGTGGTTCTACCTCGACGAGGAGCGGCTAGGGCAGGGCCGGGAGAACACCAAAGAGTTCCTGAAGCACAACCCCGACATCCTGGAGGAGATCCGCTCCCGGATCAAGGCGGGATCGCCCGAGTTGAGCGGCCGGCTCGCGTTCGACGGCGGGGAGGCCGCGGAAACGCCGGTGGCCGCGGGAGCCATGTTCACCGACGAGGATCTCGCGTAGCGGTAATCAACACGGCATGCGAGAGGGGCGCCGCGGTTATAGCGGCGCCCCGCGCGCATCCCCCAGCCGGGTACAGACGGCGCATCCGCCCACCCCCCCCCAGCGGGGGGGGCCTCCGGCCCCCCGAACTTGGCGGGTCCCCCCGTTTGCGGCGCCCGGCGCCTGACCGCGGGGGGCGAGGCCGCGGCCCCGCGGGGGGCCGGGGCCCCCTTTTGCCCGGCCGCGGATGTGGGGTGGGGGAAATCACGCCGGCATGGGGGCGGGGCGCCCCGTTTCTCGCGGGGCCCCTCTCGCTTCCCCCTGCCGGTTCCTGACGGCGCTTCCGCCAGGCCAGCCCTCGTCCCCCGAGGATCCCGCTGGCGCGGGTCTGTATCGTTACGCGAGCCGCGTACCGCCAGCCCAGCGCGATCCGTAGTAATCAGAATTGAGATCGCTGACCTTCACCCCGGTCGATTCATTCTCGGCGTGAACGAACTGCCCACCGCCGATGTAGATGCCGGCATGGGAGAGTCCCGGCCGGAAGGTATTGGCGAAGAAGACCAGGTCGCCCGGCTGCAGCTCGCTCATACCCACGGACTGACCCATTCCAATCTGCGTGAACATGTCGTGGGTAATATCCATGCCGAGCGTGTTCTGGACCACGAACTTCGTGAATCCGGAGCAATCGAACGCGTAAGGACCCTCACCCGCATAGGCGTAGGGATAGCCCACGTACTGCATCGCGAAGTTGGCGATGTGGTCACCGCCACCGCCGGTCGGGGCGCTGGCGAGGGACGTTTCGCCGGTTGTGGTCGTGCCGTCGACTCCGGCAGTGCCGCTGTTGCCGTTATTGTGACGGTTACGGTCCCGCCGCTTATGCTCCAGCTCCTCGACGTCCGCGGACGAGGTACTTGGCTCCCTGGCGATGAGCGATGTACTGACTTAGCCGCCAATCCCCGCGCAGTTCACCGGCTGCCACTCGCCTACCGCTTCACCACGGACTTCGACGGCCTCGCCTTCGCCCAGGACCGCGAGCCGATCGGTGCCGCGATCAGCGCCGGCGCGACAGACCGCACCGTCACCACTGCTGCCCGAGATGTAGGCCATCGCGATCGGCTCGCCCCACGGCTCGGGGCCACCTGTGCTCACCACATTTGCTGGAGCCGGCTCAGCCCAAACCTCCGCTGGCTCTTGCTCCGTCACCACCTCCACCGGAACGGGTTCAACCAACTCTTTTGTCGGTGCGGCCTGGACCCACTCACCCGTCGCCGGATCGACCCAGCCATCCTCGGCGGGCACCGGTTCGACCCACTGCCCCGTGGCCGGATCCACCCAACCTTCGGAAACGGGTGCCGACTCGACCCACTGGCCGGTGGCCGGATCGACCCAACCCTCGCTCGCCGGCGCTTCCGCAACCGGGGCCGCCGAGGGATCTACCCACTCGGTGGCAAGGGCGGTCGAATCCACTTCCTGGTAGAGCGTCGCGCTCTCGGCAAGAGCCGGGTCAACCCACTCTTCTGTCGCCGCAACCGGTTCGACCCACTGTCCCGTGGTTGGATCCACCCAGCCTTCTGATGCTGGCGCGGAGTCGACCCACTGCCCTGTAGCAGGATCCACCCATCCTTGCGCCGCTGGCTCCACCCACTGACCAGTGGCCGGATCAATCCAGCCCTGCAGGGCCGGGTCGACCCATGCTTCGGTTACCGTCTCCGGAGCGGCTTCCTGGTAGAGCGCAAAACCGCCGTCGGGCGCGGCAACACTGGAAACCGAATCGACGGGCACAAAACCGCCGTCGACCGGATACCACATGCTGCCATCCGCGGCAGCCTGTTCAGTGCCCCAGACCGTGACGTAGGAACCATCTGCAATCTCGTACGAGACCTCCGCATCCCAGCCGGGGGTTGCCCGGACCGCCAGCGGTTGACCCGCGGTGATCACTGCACCACTTCCTGCCGGAATCCCGTATTCAGCAGTCGCCGCGGAGAACGGCACCGTGGTAGCGATCAAAGAACATGCGATCAGTGCAACGAGGCGTGTGCGCACGATCGGTCGACGAACTGTCAAGACCCTTCCCTCCAACTTCTCCGATCACGCAGCCCCGTGACCGGCCCGCAGGTGTCGGGTTGTTCAGAACCTGGCTTCGTCCTCCTGTGTACGGGGTTCGTCCGTCATCGCTCTTCCCGGCAGTCCATCCCTAGTCTGACGGGAAAAGAAGAACGGCCTCGGCGCGTGGCGTTCATCCTCGCCGCGCTGCCGGGGCCGATGTAAGTCAGGTAATCCTGCGCGATGGTCGCACCGCGTCGGAAATAGTCATCGAGAAGTGGCACGCATCCTGCTGAAGGTAAGCGGTAATACCGGCCTCCGGCATCGGTGCGGCTCCTCTTGACCCGTGCGAAAGGGCTGTCGTCAGCCCACGATTAACGTCTGTCCGTCGCCCAAAAGCCATCGGACTACGGCGACCTTATCAAAGGGTTGCGAGAGTGTCAACCCATTCTTCTCGTGCGCACTTGCCCGGACGCTCTCTGACATCACAGTTTGGCTACCGTGGAAGCCCGATTCTTCCCGCTTCCTCCTGCGTCCGTACGCGAAGAGCCGCCTGGCCGAGTGGTCAATCTCAGTGATCGCTCGGTCGTCGCACGCGGCCGGCGCCGCTTTCCGCCTCGGCGTCTCTTCGCTGCGCGGCAATGAGATCGAGCTCCTGTTGCGCCTGGTCGAGCCGCAAGCGCACACGCTGTTCGTTGAGGAGCCAGAGATCCCGGCGAACTGACGCATCGATAAGCCGCAGCTCATCAAGCTGACCGCCGAGTTGGCTGATACGAAAGCCCAACTCGCGATGGGCCTCGTTGAGATCGTCGATGCGCTCGGCGAGGCGCTCGTGCCGTTGCTCCAGCGCTTGGCGAACATCGGCGAAGCGCGCATCAATGTCCCCACGCATGTCTTCGACCCGTTCCAACAGCAGCTCGTGCCGTTCTACGGCCTGGACCTGGACACGACCAAGCTCCTGACGAACAACGGCGTCCGCGTCCCGCAGCTCTTCCAGCGACGGATCGACGTGGACGATCGAGCGGCGCGTATCGTCAATCAGGTCGAAGAGGTGCCCGAGATCGGAGCGCAGCTCATCGATACGCCCCGTGATCGACGCACCGGCTTGCGCGACCTCGGTCACGCGGCGGCGAGAATCCTGATCGACGATCTTGATGCTGTCCTCGGCGCGCACGATGTCCCGACGCAGCCCATCCGTTTCTTCACGCACGCCGTCGATAGAATCACGAACCTGATGGATGAGGACGCCCGTGCGGTCGACATGGGCGGAAAGGTGCTCGATCTGCGTCTGCAGCTCCTCGTCGCGCTGCCGGTACTGCGACGTGTCGTCCGCCTTGAGCCGGGCGGCCTCGACGAGTTCCATCACGTGCGCTTGCAGAGAGCGGATCGGGCGGGTCAGGTCTTCGAGTCTCGCGTCGAGGTCGTTGACGTGCTGTCGGGTGCGGTTCTCATCAAGGGCCCGGGCCTGGGCGCTCTGCTGGCTCTCCTGACGAAGCTGATCGATCGCGATCCGGTTCTGGGCCGTCGCGCTCTCGTAATGCTTGAACAGCTCCTCTTCGCGACCCTGACGGCTAAGCACCTCGCGCATGACCTGGCGCAGCTCGTCGACCTGGTTCTGCAAAGCGGTGAGGCGCGCTTCGTCACGGCGTCGCTCGTCGTCGTGGCGCAGCGCTCCAGAGCTCATCGGGGCCTGCGCATTGCTCCTCATGCCGTTCATGACGTCGCGTCTCCGTTCCACCGCCCCTCGCCCTCAAGCGTATCGTTCAATAATGCGTCGTTTCCGTCGAGTGCGCCCAGGGTCGCCACGACGCTGGCCGCTAGGGCCGCCGGGTCGTAGCCCCCTTCGAGGATGGCGATGACGCAGCCGGCAGCATGGGTTTCGGCGATCTGGACAACGCGACGCGCGAGGTCGCCAAACCCCTGGGCTGTCACCCGCATGCCCCCCAGGGGATCATCCGCGTGGGCGTCGAACCCGGCCGAGACCAATACGAGTTGCGGACGAAATGCGCTGACAGCGGGAAGGATGACCTGATCGAAGATATCCGCGTAGGCGCCATCGTCGGCGCCCGCGGCGAGCGGCACGTTGATGGTGTATCCCGCGCCGCGACCCGTGCCCCGCTCGGTCGCGGCGCCGGTTCCCGGGTAGAGTGGCCACTGGTGGACCGAGCAGAAGAGCACCTGGTCCGATTCATAGAAGGCATCCTGCGTACCGTTGCCATGGTGGACGTCCCAATCGACGATCATGACCCGATCCACACCACGGCTGAGCGCATGCGCGGCGGCCACCGCAACGGTGTTGAAGATGCAGAATCCCATGCCCCGGGTGGGAGTTGCGTGGTGGCCGGGGGGTCTGCCGAGGACGAAGCTCCGCTTGGTCTGGCCGTCGAGTGCCGCATCGACGGCGGCGATACCGGCACCGGCGGCGAGCGCGGCAATATCGACTGAACTCGGTCCCACAACGGTGTCTGCGTCCAGCCAGCCGCCCCCGCGCGCGGCAAACTCCTGCACGCCCGCGATGTAGCGAGGGTCATGCACCCGTGCCAGCGCGTCGTCGGGCGCGGCAGAGAATGGGATGTCAGGGCGATCGCGGAGCAGATGCAGGCGCTCTAGCGTATCGTCGATCGCGACGAGGCGGCCCGCGTTTTCCGGGTGACCGCCGGTGTCATGCTCACGAAACACGACCGACCGCAAGAGTGCCGTCCGCTCCCGATTGGGGAGCTCCTCAGGCGGCGGTGTCGTCATGGGCTTCCAGACGCCGCTGGGGAACGATCAGCCGCGGCGCGCGGGCGATCGGGGTGACAGGCGCCACGGCGGCGTAGAAGAGGGCGCCGATAACGGGCACGGTCAGAATCAACAGCGCCCAGAGAATCTTGTTGTCGCCGCGCACGCGGGGGCGCTGCAGGAGGTCACGCACGGCCCACGCCATCAAGCCGTACTGAACACCGGCCCAGAGAAGCACCGCGCAGATGAGCAAGAGTGTCTTCAGATCAGGCACGTTGGCGCCCTGCCAGCCCGAAACGCGCGAAATGTCCGCACGCATTGTAGCCAGCCGGGCGGCGCCGGCAATGCGCCAGGCCCCTGCTAGACTCTGCCAGCCGTCACACTGTGGACAAAGAAGGACCCCTGGATGGACGCGGAGGAGCAGGCCAGACACGTCCCGGCAGAGAGCGCGGCGACCCTTGCTGCTGTGGCGGCGGCTCCTCCCGGGGCCGACCTGCGCCGGTTCTACGCGTTTCAGGTCACCAACGATTTCAGCTTCACCGCCGGCATCTGGATCATCTTCCTGCAGAGCCGTGGCTTCTCATTGGCGGAGATCGGCCTGGCGGAGTCGGCCTTTCACCTCGCGCCGGTCACCCTGGAACTCCCATCCGGGTCGTTCGCGGATGTACTTGGCCGCAAATGGTCGATGACCGCCGGCGCGCTCCTGATGGCGGGCTCCATCACACTGATGTTCGTTGCCGATTCACTCTGGCTCCTGCTTCCGGCCATGTATCTCAACGGCGCGGCCTATGCATTCCGCTCCGGCGCGCAGCAAGCGTTCCTTTTCGACAGCCTGGACGATGAGCCCTCCGGAAACCGGTTCACCAGTCTTCTGGGGCGGCTCAATGCGGTGACCTACATCGCCATCGCGGCGACGACGGCGATCGGGGCGTCGCTCGCGGAGCGTACCTACGCGCTGCCGTTCGGGCTGGCGGCCGGCGCGGGGCTGGCCGCCGCTTTCCTGGCCGCGGGGCTCAAGGAGCCGCAACGCCCCGTCGATGGGCGGCGGGGCATGGGCGGGACGATCACCGAGGCCCTGCGCATCGTTCGCGGCGACCGGCAACTTCTGGCGCTCATCGTCTTCGCGGCCTCACTCTGGACCGTCTCCGCGCTGGTGCATCTCTACGCCCAGGCAGTGCTTGCGGAACGCGGGCTGGCGCCTTCGCAGATCGGTCTCGTCCTCAGCGCGACACTCTTCACCACAGCTCTGGGATCGTGGCTGGCGGGGAGGCTGACCAGCCTGCGCCCGTTCCGCTTCTGGACGGTGGTGGCGACCGGGGCCATTGCGGGGTCGGGACTTCTCTTGAGTGGCGCTCCCTTACCGCTCGCTCTGCTCGGCTTGATCGTGGCCGAGCTCTTCGCCGGCATCTTCGAGCCGATGATCGCCCAGCGCGTGAACACCGCCATCACCTCCGCGCAGCGAGCCACGATTCTTTCCGTCGAGGGGTTTCTCTACTCGGTGACGATGATCTGGGCCTTCCCCCTTTTTGGCTGGACCGCGGAGCGATCCGGATGGCTCCCCGCATACGGAGTTGCCGGTGGGGTCGTAGTGACGTTGCTGGGCGTGTTTCTCCTGCTCGGGGGTGGCCGACGGATGGTACCTGTAGGGGAGCCCTCACCCGTTTGACCCCGCGCTTCCAGCGCTGGCAGGGCGGAGAGATATCAGTCCAATTCGCTCCACCGTGGCTGCTTCAATCCAAAGAACCCGTCGTAGTCGGATGGCCGCGGTGATGACCACCCCGCGAGGAGCTCACTCGGGACGTCGTAGACCTCGATCCCGATCGGCTTGCACGTCGGGAGTGGATCGCCAGCTTCGGGACCCCACAGTGGCACGGACAAGTCACCGCCAGGACAGGTCGAAACCGCGCAGAGAAGGTCGATCTCGGCCAGGAACTCGAAATAATCGCCTCTCCTGGCCGGGCTGACTTTCATGAAATAGCGGCCGTCCTCGTTGAGCCCCGTCACCTGGAAGATGTTGAGGACGTCGTGGACGTCTGATTCGTTGAGATGCCAGGGCAGCACCGCGCGGGTTAGGTTGGAATGGCAGTTGAAATCGAACGACTCGCCCATGAGCAGCTTGGTGACGTAGGGATCGCAGCGCGATCCCAGCAGGTCGTGGCATCGGCCGCCGTCCTCGTCTTCCCCATACTGGACCGTCTCCCGCGTGATGGTCAGCATCGGCCGCAGATAGGGGAGCACCGACCAGAGCCGGTTATACGTGGTCAGGTGAGTGCTCTCGAGCTGCCGGGTACGAGCTGCCCAGAAGCGTTCCCGCGGGTTATGCAGGTTCCAGGCGTTGAAGTCCACGACCTGCGGCCCCTCAACCGCCACCACGCGGCAGACTTTCCCGGCGTTCACTTGCCAGGCGTATCCGGCCCGAATCGGCACAACGTGACTATGCGTCAGTGTCCGTCCGCCGGTTTCTGTCGCAATCCTCTCGTAGAACGTGCGGTCGACGGCAATGGCCGCCGGCTCTGCCGGCGTATACGTCCAGGGACGGCCAGCCATGGGACTCAGCTCCTCTCACGATGCAGCTTGAGACAAGGAGTGGACCGCACCCCTGAAACCGGTCTATCGCGTAGGACACCTTCGC
>JAHWJF010000108.1:0-1339 GCA_019348515.1 Chloroflexota bacterium
GCGACGACCTCCTCCCTCACATCCCGGCGCCACCCGACGACCCGTCGCACTGGTTGCTCGACTCCCGGATCGGCTGGCGCGCGGCGCGGTTCAAGGGGCTCACGTCCGGGCCGAATGGCCGGCTGCGACTGGCCCGCGACCCCGGCGCGGACCTCCCCCTGAGCGACCCGGCCGGCACCCTCGGCGGCATGGTCCTCCCGCGAACTGTCGCCCAGGGGCCGACCGGCGACGTCTACCTCCTGGACGTCACCGCCGGTCTCGTCAAGCGCTTCGACCCCTGCGCCTGCCGGTTCGAGACCGTTCCCTGCCTCGGTGGATTCGGCGATGGCCCACGTCAAGTGAGGCGACCGAGTGCGCTGGCGATCCACGCCGGCGCCCTCTACGTCGTCGACCGAGAGCGCCGCCGCGTGGCGGTCTTCTCCCTGCATGGGTTCGTCCTCCGTGGCTTCTGGGAGCCGCCGGCGGGGGCGGTCGCCCAGCCCTGGGCACCGGTCGCGATGGCCTTTGACAGCAGGGGTCGCGCCTTCGTCGCCGACCCCGCCAACGGCTGCATTCACCGCTTCCGGCGTGACGGCCTCTGGCAGCGCTGCGCGAGCGGGTTTGGCGCCGTTTCCCAGATCGCCGTCGATGGCGAGGATCGTCTCTATGCGCTCGTGGCGAGCGCGCCACCGCTGGTAAAGGTCATCGACGCCGATGGGAACCCCCTGGGCGACGTCACCTCGGCTGAGGAGCTTGCCGGCCGCTTCCCGCCTTTGCCGTTCGCGGTAGGGCCCAAGGGGCGCCTGTCCCTGGGTCCGCTGTGCGACCCGCCGCTCGTGCCGCCGGCGGGCAAGTTGGAGGTCTTCGACGCCAGCGGCGCGCTCGTCCAGATCGACGCGCCCCCCCGGCCCCCGTCATGGGTGACCCGTGGCGAGTATCTCAGCGAGGCACTCGATAGCGAGCTCTATCGCTGTCAGTGGCACCGAGTCGTGCTGGAAGGGTCGCTCCCACCCGGCACGAGCGTGGAGGTCCGCACCTACACGGCCGAGGCCGAGCGTCCAACTGCCATTGTCGAGGCGCTCCCGGACGAGGCCTGGGAGACACGCCAGATCGCCCGCGCCAGTGAGGATGGCTCCTGGGATTGCCTCATCCGTAGCGGCGAGGGCCGCTTCCTCTGGCTCTGTTTGATCGTGCGCGGCAATGGTCTGGTGACACCGGCACTGGAGCGGATCCGGCTCGAGTTTCCCCGTGTGAGTCTGCGTCGCTATCTTCCCGCCGTCTTCGGCGCGGAGCCGATCAGCGCCGACTTCACCGACCGGTTCCTGGCGATCTTCGACACCACGCTGCGCGGCATCGAGGC
>JAHWJF010000108.1:1439-8918 GCA_019348515.1 Chloroflexota bacterium
CTCGAGCCCGCGAGTCTCTGCTGCGACCGCAACCAACCTCAGGACCGCTGTTGCCCGCCGCCCGCCAACTGCGTGCCCGTCCCCTCCCAGCCCTGCGCCTGGTCCGCGCCACCGCTCATCCTGGAGCACTACCAGCTGCGCCGGTGGCTCTTCCTCGCGCAGGGGCGCCTCGGCGACAGCGCGACGTTGTGGGGCAAGCAGATCGTCAATCGCAGTCAGCTCGATGAGAACGCCCAGGCCGGCGTCACCCGCCTCGACACTACGCGCGACCCGCTGCGCGACCCGTTCCACGTCTACGCGCACCAGTTCTCGGTCTTCGTCCCCGGCTGCTTCGTGCGGTCCGCGCGGCACCGCAAGGCACTGGAACAGTTGATTCGCGCCGACCGACCGGCTCACACCGTGTCGCAGCTTGTCGCCGTCGAGCCAGGTTTTCGCATCGGCATCCAATCGATGGTCGGCCTCGACTCGGTCGTCGGCCGGTACCCGGAGGGGGTCACTCTGGATGGGCAGGCGCTCGGCGGGGACACGGTGCTCGGCCCCGCGGCCCATGCCCGCGGTGGTCCCTCGCTCGCGATCGGCCAATCGTCGCGCGTCGGCACGACGACCACGCTGAACTGACCCGCCGGAGACGGGAGGTACGGGATGAGTAACGTAAACGTTGGGGCATCGCATACCGTCTGCGGACGGTGCGAGGTCGGGCCGTTCATCCGGAACCACTACTTCACCGGCAAGCTGCTCGTCGAGCGCGACTTTACCGACGAGCAGGCCTACGGGGTGGAGAAGTTCCAGCATCATCACCAGCGGCTGCACGGCTCGGGCGTCGTCTGCGGCCTCAACATCATTCCGCATGAGAACCCCTCCTGCCGCGACCGCTTCATCTGCGTTACGCCCGGCACCGCGATCGACTGCTGTGGGCACGAGATCGTCATACCCGCCGAGCATGAGCCGGCGTGTCTCGATATCACCACGCTGTCCCTCATCCAGGCGCTCCGTGCGGCGAACGACGGCGCGCCACGCGACCTCCAGCTCTGTCTTCGATACCGCGAATGCCCGACCGAGGAGATCCCGGTCCTGTACGACGATTGCGGCTGCGATGGCGCTCAGTGCGCGCCCAACCGGATCCTCGAGTCATACGAGCTCGATCTGATCCCGGCCAGACCGGCGGCGCCGGACGAGCCGCATGCCCCGCGGCTGACCTGGTCGAACACGGTGACGGTGGCCCAGGCAAATGCCGCCGCCCTGGATGAGCCGCGCCGGCGCCTCTACGTTCTCGCCGGTGAACCGGCGGATACCATCTACGCCTTCGCCACCGACACCCACGCCATCCTCGACTCCGGCTCACTTCCGGCCGGCGCCGCCGGGCTGGCGCTCGCAGCGACCCCGGACGGCGCCCATCTCTTCGTCGTCGTCGATCCCGGTGGCGGCGCAGTGAAACGCCTGCTGCTCGTCCCAACCGCGGACCTCAACGCCGCGCCGGTGCGCGCGGTCGATCTCCCGGGGAGTGCCGGCAGCACCGTGCTCCCTGCCGTCGGCCCGGACGGCAGCCTTCGCCTGCTAATCGCGGCAACCGGACACCTACTCGCGTGGGGACCTGACTTCGCCGATCCCACGGATCCCACGCCCGACCCGGCCACCGATATCGACCTCGGCATCCTCAATCTCGCGGGTCTCGCCCTCGGTAGCGGCGGCGATATCGCCTACGCCCTCGACCCCGCCAACCGGCGCATCCTCCAGGTGACGCTGGCGACGCAGGCAGTCGCCCCTGTGCTCGACCTGCCGGCCCCGGCGCAGCCAGCCAGCATCGCCGTCGTTCGCAGTACCGGGCCAGATCTGCTCGCCGTTGCCGACCCGACGAACCGCCGCGTTCTCCTCGTCTCCCCGCAGGGGCCGGCCACCCTGCTCGGCACGAGCGACGTGCTCAACGGCGCGCCGGTTGCCATCCTGCCCTCACCCGGCGGCCGGTGGCTGTACGCACTGGAACGGGGCGCGGGCGGGTTTGCCGTCACGCCCCTGGACCTCAGCCGGTTACAGCGGCTTGGCCACGTCGCCGCCGGCGCCGGTGTCCCGGTCGGCGCCCGCAGCCAGGAACTGCTCGGCGCGGCAGGCGGCACGCGGCTGTACGTCCCGTACCGCGGCGATCCCGCCAACGCCGCCGACGGCGGCGTAGCCATTGTCGACGTCTCGGAACAGGCCTGTGACGACCTTCTCTGGCGCCACCTTGACGGCTGCCCGGCCTGCGACGAACCGGAGTGCGTGGTACTGGCGACGCTGACCGGCTACCGGCTGGACGCGCGTCTCGAAGCGTGGGTGGAGCCATCGGACCCGGTGGCCGACCAGGCCGCGAATGTGGTCCGCATCGACAACCGGACCGGTCGTCAGTTGCTCCCCAGCGTGTCGACCCTGCTCGATCTCATCCAATGCATCGGCGATCAGGGTCCCGGTGGCGCCGGCTCCCAGGGCCCGCCAGGACCGGTCGGGCCACAGGGTCCCGCGGGCACTCCCGGCGCCACCGGTCCCAAAGGTGACAAGGGAGATCCCGGCCCCGGCGGCCCGACCGGCCCCAGCGGGCCACAGGGCCCCACGGGCCCCGCCGGTCAACCCGGAGCGTCTGGCCCGACCGGTCCCCGGGGAGACCCCGGTCCTGGGCTCAACCCGGACCTGCCGCACATCATTCATATCAGCTGGCCACACGATGGCGTGTTTCCGCGCTCGGCGGTGGGACCGATCCTCGCCGAGCGCGGGCTGTTCATCGTCTTCGACCAGATGATGCTTCGGGAGACGATCAATCGGCAAACGATCGAAGTCCTCGCCAGGCGTGAGGAGGACGGGTTTTTCGCCTGCTATTGCGCCATGATCGGCGACGTCGAGCCGGTGCTGGTCTTCGGCGGCGATGGTGAGGAGGGGCTGGTCGAACGCTGCGATCAAAAGCCCGGGAACGTCGTCCCGCTGCCGGCTGGAGCCCCGTCCGCCAACGGCGCCCGGTTCATCTTGCGCGGCGACGCGATTGGGCTCTGGTTCGACTTCCTGGAGTTCCGGGTGCTGGTCCATGGCGACTTCATCCTGGGCGAGAAGCCGATCCAGCTTCCGGACGGCAAGGAGGTCAATCCTGCTCTCGACGCCGATCACCTCGGTCCCGGACTGCCGCTCCGCTGTCCGACCGGTGACTGGGTCGAAGGCGGCACCTTCCGCAGCTGGTTCACGATCGGGGATCGCGATATCGAGCCGAATTTCGCTCCCGAGGAAGAGCTGCGCGAGAACCTGGATCTATCCCCGGAGGTCATCCGCGCGATCGTAGAGCGCCGCGAGGCGCAGCCGTTCGCCGAGGTCGACGAGCTGTTGGAGATACCGGGTCTTGGTCCCCGGACACTGGACCGCATCCGCGAGCGGATTACCGTGCTGCCCTGGACACCGCTGGAGAGGCCCCCGGGGTAAGGCCGCCGTGCATCGACCTTGACGCGATGGGAGGAACATGATGTCCGTCGTCCATGACCCAAGGCGCGCGCCGCAGACGTGCGACCCGGTTCCGGTCTGCCCGGCCTGCGGCGGGCTGGAGTGTTTCTGTCGCCCGCGGTTCTTCGCCGGCCAGCTCTTGACTGACGAGGATCTGAACCGGCTCGACAGCTACATCCGGGGCAAGAACCGCCTCCACAACCGGATGCTGCATGGTTGGGGAACGGTCAACGGGCTGGAAGTCAGCTGCACTCCCTGCGGCAACACCATCACCGTCAGCGCCGGCTACGCCCTCAGCCCCTGCGGCGAGGACATCGTCCTCTGCGACGATGCGATCGTGCCGATTTGTGATCTCATCAATGCCTGCCGCGACCGATCGGAGGTGGATTGCCGCCCATACGCCGGGCGGGACGACGATTGTCGCGATACCGAGCAAGAGTGGGTACTAGCCATCTGCTACGACGAGACGCCCACCCGGGGCGTCACGGCTTTGCGGGGCGCCAGCGCCGCCCCATCCTGCACCCATAGTAATGGTGGCGGCGCCGGTGATTGTGGCTGCCAGGTCAAGGCCGACCCGCGAGGGCAGAACGGACGAAATCGCGCGTCGCGGGCGCCGCTCGCGCAATGCGAGCCGACGGCAATCTGCGAAGGGCACCGCTTTCGCGTCTACCGCGCCCCACGCCAGGAGCAATTCACTCCACGTGACCGGCGAGCGGTGGCGAGCCTCTATGGACCATTGGCAAACCGCTACCGGGCCTGCATCACGGCGATCCCCGAGTTGAGGCTCGCCACACTATCCGAGAACGCCACCGCCCAGGACCGCATGACAGCCTACCGCGGAATCTGCGGGCTCAAGGCCGGTCTCGGCCACTTCCTGGCCACCCGTGGTGGATATTCCTGCGAGCGTGCCCAGTGGTTGGCGAGCGTCCCCATCCCCGCCCCAGCAGGGGACAAAGTCGGCCAGTTCCTCGCGGTGTACGAGGAGGCCCGTGCCCGCCTCGACACCGTACGCGACGAGCTGCGCCGCTACTGCCAGTGCTCGATACTCCTGCCGCCGCCCCCGGATCCGGTCGATGACGACTGCGTGCCGCTGGCGACGATCACCGTCCGCGGCGACGACTGCACTATCGTCGACATCTGCAACTTCGGGGTGCGGCAGATCGCGCTCTCCGTACCGGCGCTGATGTACTGGTTGTCGGCGACGCCGATCATGCGCTGTCTCAACACGTACCTGGCGGCGCTCTGCTGCGGCGAGCGGGTTGACTCCCGGGAGTGCGCGCAATGGCTGCGGGTAGCCATGACCGCGCTTGGCCAGCGCCTGCGTGGCGGCGAAGTCGAGCGCGCCGTGCCTGTTGACATGTTCAGGGCAGCGATGGCCGGCCAACCCGATCCTGAGGTGGATCTCCGCCGCATGAGTTATGCCGAGATCGAACGCGCCGATTACTGGCGGGCCAGCGCGTTCGACGGCGTCATCGGGCCACTCCTCGAGAGCATCGCGCGGGCTCCGGCAACTGACCGCGAGGCGACCGTTGACGAGATCATGCCAACCGATTCCGGGGCGCTGCGCGATGAACTGGCCGAGCTGCGGCAGGTCATCCGCCGCCAACAAGAGCAGATCGACGAGCTCATCGACGGGCGAGATGTGCGCTAGCGCGACGACGACATATCGTGTCATCCCGAGGCACGAGGGATCTCGTCATCTCGTCGCGTACCCACATCGAACGACGAGATTCCTCGCTGTCGCTCGGAATGACACATTGTGCGCACTGTGCGCTAGGAGGCCACGATGGTGACCGAACGCATCGAGCGGCCAACCTTCACGGAAGGCGCGTACCTGGGAGCGGCGGATCTCAACGCCGCCGTCGAGCACGCTCGCCTCCACCAGGCGCGTCACCTGCTGGGCGCGCATGTCTGGGGTATCGCCATCGGGCTGGATCTGGAAGAGCGCGAGATCCCAGCCACCGGCGGCATCGAGATCTATGTCGAACCCGGCTACGCCTGGGATGGCTTCGGCCGGCCGATTGTCGTCCTCGCTCCTTGCCGCCTCCCAGAGGACGCCTTCCGCGATCTCACCTGCCCCGCGGGGGCGGGCGGCAACGGCTGTCTGGTCAACGTCTGGCTCCGCTACCACGAGGAGCCAACCGCCGGCGCCCGGCCCGGCTTCGAGCGCTGCAACGGCGACGTCGCCTACGCGCGCATCCGTGAGACGTACCAGCTCGAGGTCGGCGACCGCCCTGCCAACCGCCAGCGGGAGAGCATCTCGGTCGCCGGTCGGGTGGTCCCCGCGGAGGAAGCGCTCCACGCCCTCAACGCCGCGCGGCCGCTCATTCACGACGCCTCGATCCCGTTCCAGGCCCTGCCGGTCCGTCCCAGCGCGACGTGGCTGATCCCACTTGGCTGCGTCCGCTGGCAACCGGGCGCGAACCCCGGCGACCCGGGGACGTTCGTGGCTCGCAACGACGATGACAAACGCGAGTGCCGCCGCCGGCGGCGCTACGCCGGGGTTGTCGCCGAGGGCGTGTACGCGGCAGACGGGTCGGTTCGCCTGCGGCGGCGGGATACCCAGCCCGCTCCCGATTGGAGCGACGATCTCCTCTGGGTCGAGGGCGACAGCCGCCTCCAGGGTCACGCCCGTCTCTGGAACGGCACGCTGGCGTTCCTCGACGGGCATGGCGACGATGATGGCGCACCGCTCCGGTTGCAGCGAGGCGGGGTGGCCGGGGCGCGCATGCTCCAGGTGGTCGTCGGCCCCGAGGGAGAGGACCAGCACGGGCTCGCGATTGGTCCGGCCTCCACCGCGGACCCTGACGCCATTGTCGAGCACGTCGTCATCAAGAGCAGCGGCAAGGTCGGCATCGGCACGAGCACTCCCGCCGACCTCCTCCACGTCCGTCAGGACGGGCCGGCGCCGACCCGCATCCTGGTCGACAACCAGTCTGGCGCCGCCGGCGCCGGCACCCGCATTGTGCTTCAAGAGACCACCACCGAAGCCCTGGAAGTCGGCTATTTTGGCAGCGGTAATGCCGCGTTCCGCGATCTGGAGGCCGGCAGCGGGATCGTCGTCGCCCTCCAGGGTGCAACGGCATTGGCCTTCAACCATCAGGGCAACGGGCCAATCACGTTCAGCACCGACGACTGGAACGAGCGGATGCGGATCACCCGGCTCGGCCGGGTCGGCATCGGCACCAAGACTCCGGACGCCAGACTTCATGTTGATGGTGATCTTCTGGTCACCGCCGGCGCCGTGCGCTGGGGGCAGAGCCTGCTCCAGGACGACGAAGGCGGCAGCATCGAGCTGGGAGGCACGAGCGCCACCGCCGGGAATGGCACGCCATAC
This sequence comes from Chloroflexota bacterium, assembly GCA_019348515.1. Classification (GTDB taxonomy): domain Bacteria; phylum Chloroflexota; class Chloroflexia; order Thermomicrobiales; family UBA6265; genus JACCXM01. Next base: position 8,227 of record JAHWJF010000108.1, read on the forward strand.
ATCGACTTCCATTTCGGCTCACTCGTCCAGGACTTCAATACCCGGATCATCAACGACGGCAATAGCCTGCTCAGCCTGGTCGCGGGTCGCGTCCGGGTGACCGGCAATCTCGGCATCGGCACCACGAATCCACGCAGCCCGCTCGAGGTCCGCGGCGATATCCGTCTCGGCGCGGACGGCAACCTCTTCGCCGTTGCCGGCGCCGAGAACCTGCGGCTGGTACGCGGCACGGTCAGCTCCGGCGGCGGGATCACCGCCGGCAGCGGGTTCGCGGTCAACCGGTACAAGACCGGTTACTACCGCATCACGTTTTCGACCCAGTTTCCAAGCGCTCCGTCGGTCGCGGTGACCCAGATCTTCGGCAGCTTTGGCAGTGGCGGCGATACGCGCGACAACGCCGTGTTGACCGGGATCACTAACACCCAGTGCGAGGTGCAAGTTGGCAATTCCGCCGGTGCGCCGAGCAACCGGGCCTTCTCGTTCGTGGCCATCGGGCCGCGCTAGCCGTGAAGTAGGCGGCAGGAGTTCATCATGGAGACCGAAACCGCGCCGACCGTTACCGTCGTCGATCCGGCCGCCTGGCTCGAGCGCCGGATGGAGGAGCTGCGCCGCGAAATGGCCGCCGGCGAGGCCCAGCTCCTCGACCTCGACCGCCGTCGGGCCGGCATCCGGGAGACGCTGTTACGTATCAG
>JAHWJF010000495.1 GCA_019348515.1 Chloroflexota bacterium
AGGTAAAGCCGGCCGTGGGTCACACCAGCCGGGTGCGTCCCGAGGTCTTGCAGAATCTGCCGGAGTGCGCGGGCCTGAGGATCGACACCCTGGTCGTGGGGAACGATCTCCAGCGCCCAGACCGCTTCCGCGGACATGACCCCCCTTTTGGCGGGGTTACCGCGCGGGAGTACCGGAGCCGCGCGGCGTTCGAACGAACAACGCCTGACTGGCGCACCGTTCGGACGGTGAAGCGGTGGCCCCGTGTCTAGTTCAGACTAGCGGAGATGATGAGTCCAGTGCAAGGGATGACGGCGCGCCGGCACTCGGTGCGGCGAGCGCCGAGATGAACTTGGGACTGATGACCCATACCGAAAAGGGCTACGGCATGAATAGCCCGCCGTCGACTGTCAGGGTGTGGCCGGTGATGAAGCTGGCGTCTGGCCCGACAAGGAACGCCACTGCCCCCGCAACATCCTCGGGAGCGCCGAAACGGTTCAGTGGCGTCCGCTCCAGAAGCGTCGCTTTCGTCTCGTCAGGAAGACCAGCGGTCATGCGCGTGGCAATGAACCCGGGCGCAATGGCGTTGACTGTAATACCGCGGGAGCCGACCTCCCTGGCGAGCGACTTCGTAAATCCGATCAGCCCGGCTTTCGCCGCCGCATAATTGGCCTGACCCGCATTCCCGACCTGTCCGACCACCGAAGAGACGTTCACGATGCGGCCGGAGCGTTGCCGCAGCATGGGACGGATCGCGGCCTTCGACGTCAGGAACGCTCCCTTGAGATTCGTCGCGAGGACGTCGTCCCAGTCCTCGTCGTTCATGCGCATGAGGAGGGTGTCGCGGGTGATGCCCGCGTTGTTGACGAGCACGTCGAGCCGGCCAAGTCCCTGCATCGCGGCCTCGATGGCCGCTCCCGCCCCGTCGCCGGTCGAGATATCGGCGGCGATAGTCTCCACGCGCCGATCGCTTCCGGACAACTCCCTCTTCGCCGCGTCGGCCGTCTCGGTATCACCTTTGTAGGTGAGCAACACATCGTAGCCATCAGCCACCAGACGCTTGGCGACGGCCAACCCAATACCCCGCGTGCCACCGGTGACCACGGCCACACCCGCCCGCTGTTCTCCACTTGCCTCGGTCATGACTGGTGCTCTCCTACTTTTGCTCGCATTCCGAACCTGAACGTTTGAGGACGTCAGGAGAGTTCTGCGATGAACGGTTGTAGGGGCGATGCCCACATCGCGCGTGTTGATACGCCACAGACGTTTGCGGTTGGAAGCGGCATTCCCTGCCTCGCCACCAGTTGGCTGTGACAGCGGGCGATGCAGGCATGGCCTCTACAGCTGCATTGGGATCCTCCAACGATCCCTGACCAACCACTAACGCCAGTGCCCCCGCGTCAGCAAGAATGCGCTCGGCGGTAATGACCGTCGCTCCGGGCGCGCAGCGCCCGTTCAACCCGGTCAACACCTTCCCGGGTCCAACTTCGAAAAACGTCGTCACCCCGGCGCGGCCGAGCGTCTGCACGACGTCGACCCAGCGCACCGATCCGCAGATCTGATCGACCAGCTCTTGCCGCAACTCCTGAGGCTCGCGCAGAACCCGCGCGTCAACGTCGGCCACCAGGGGTGCTCGCCCCTGCGTAAACGGCGTCCTGTCGATTAGCGGGCGCATCGCCTCCGCTACCGGCGCCATGAGCATTGAGTGGAAGGCTCCACTCACGGGGAGCAGGATGGCCCGTTTTGCGCCGCGCTCCTTGGCCAGCGCGATCGCTCGCTCTACCGCGTCCGCGCGGCCGGAAACCGTCGTCTGATCGGGCGCGTTGTAATTGGCCACTTCCGCCCCAGTGTCATGGGCAACAGCCGCCACGTCCTCTGACGGCAAGCCGAGGACCGCGGCCATCGCCCCAGCGCCATGCTCCTCCATCAACTCGCCACGGCGGCGCACCAGCCGTAAGGCATCCGCGAAATCGAGGGAACCGGCCGCGACCATGGCGGAATACTCGCCCAGGCTGTGCCCGGCCACGAAGTCCGCGTCCGGAAGGAGTCCGCGCTGCCGTAGGGCTCGGAGATAGGCGATGCTTGTCAGGAGGATGGCGGGCTGCTGAACCGGCGTGGCCTGCAGCGCCTCATCAGGACCCTCGAAGATGAGCTGGCTGAGAGGGAACCCGAGGATGTCATCGGCAGCAGCATACAGCGCGCCGATCTCCGGATCCGCGGAGAGCTCGCGGCCCATGCCAACCCGCTGTGAGCCCTGGCCTGGGAAAACCCAGGCGGTCATCTCTCGACTGGGATCAGCCACCGGCGACCGGATTGACTTCGCGCGAGGCGAGAGCCCCCGAACGTGCTGAGGCGACAGTCTCGGGACGCGTCGTAGCGGACTTGCGACATTCCGGAGCCTGACAGACACCGGCGGTACCCCAACGCACCATCCCCGCGGCCCAAGCCAACCCGCCCCCGAAGGCGACCAGAACCACGTTGTCCCCCTCCTCCAGCTTCCCGGCCTCCGCGGCCTCGAACAAGGCGATGGGGATGGAGGCTGCCGAGGTGTTGCCATAGCGGTCGAGATTGACCCACAC
>JAHWJF010000496.1 GCA_019348515.1 Chloroflexota bacterium
CTTCGCAATGAGCGAGTCGTAGGCGGGGTGGATGCTTGTTCCGCTCTCCGCCGCACTGTCGACGCGGACGCCCATTCCAGCGGGAGCGTGGTATCGCCGAATGGTGCCTGGCGCTGGGGCGAACCCCTTGCCGGGATCCTCGGCATTGATGCGGCATTCGATGGCGTGTCCACGCGGGACAACGTCTTCGAGCGCAAACGACAATGGTGATCCGCCAGCGACGAGGAGCTGCTCGCGCACGAGGTCGATTCCCGTGGTCATCTCAGTGACTGGATGCTCGACCTGGATGCGAGTGTTCATCTCCAGAAACGCGAACACCCCGCTGGAATCAAGTAGGAATTCGACGGTCCCCGCACCACGATAGTCGACAACCCGCGCGAGCGAAATCGCGGCGTCCGCCATGGCACGGCGGGTATCGTCGGGGACTCTCGGAGCGGGAGCCTCCTCGAGCAGTTTTTGATGGCGGCGTTGCACCGAGCAGTCACGATCACCGACCGCGACAATCTGTCCGTAGGCATCGGCCATGATCTGCACTTCGATGTGGCGAGGGTCGTCGAGGTACCGTTCCAGGTAGACCAGGGGATTGGCGAACGATCGTGCGGCTTCGCCGGCTGCCCCGAGGAACGCCTCATCCATCTCCCGCGGGCCGCGCGCGACGCGAAACCCGCGTCCGCCACCGCCGCCTGATGCCTTCACCGCAACCGGGTAGCCAAATTCGGCTCCCCAGGCGAGCGCCTCCGACGGGGAGGCAACCGGTCCATCCGACCCCGGGACCACAGGCACACCAGCGGCGGTCGCAATACTCCGCGCTTCAATCTTGTCGCCCATCGCCGCAATCGCACCCGCGGGCGGCCCCACGAAAATGACGCCGGCCTCGGCGCAGGCGCTGGCGAACGCGGGGTTCTCGGCGAGGAAGCCATATCCGGGGTGGACGGCGTCCACCCTGGCGCTGCGGACGAGCTCGATGATGGCCGGGATGTCCAGATAGGGGATCGGCGCCTCGGAAGGAATGCACCAGGCGTCGTCCGCCATCCGCACGTGCATTGCCTCCTGCTCACCCTCTCCGTAGACGGCTACCGAGCGAATGCCGAGCTCGCGCGCGGCGCGGATCACTCGCACGGCGATCTCGCCGCGATTGGCGATGAGCAGGGTGCGGATCGGCATCGCGGGAGAGTAAATCTCTGGCATGTCGGCGATAATAGCGCGGGAGATGACTTGTCGCGAGATTTGCTCTGCGACGGCAACGGGCGTTCGATCGGACGCAATGAAGTGGAGGAAGTCATGGCGAAGACCGCGGCTGAACTGGTGACCGAGGCCAAGCAGCGCGTCGAGAATCTGACTGTTGATCAGGCGGCAGATGAGATCGAGCAGGGCGATGCGCTCCTTGTCGATCTTCGAGAGCCTGGTGAGCGGGTCGAGCAAGGAGCGATCCCCGGGGCGGTGCATGCTCCTCGGGGGATGCTTGAGTTCTGGGCTGACCCGGCAAGTGCCTATCACCGTGCCGAGTTCGATCCCAACCGCCGCGTCATTCTGCACTGCGCTTCGGGTGGGCGATCGGCCCTCGCCGCCGACACCCTACAGCAGATGGGTTACGCCAACGTGGCTCACATGGATGGGGGTTTCAACGCGTGGAAGGCCGCTAACCGGCCGGTTGAGGATGCGCAATCCACGTAGCGGCGGGGCAGCAACGGCAGCGATCCGTCCCGTACATGGACTAGACCATGGCGCACTGAGGATGGGAGAGACGAGGCATGGTGCTCCATGCGGGAGACATGCGGAAGGAATACACACTCGCGGGTCTTCAGGAAGCCCTTGTTGACGCGGATCCCATCCGTCAGTTCGCGCAATGGTTTGCCGAAGCGCACGAGGCGGGAGTCGTTGAACCGAACGCTATGACGTTGGCGACGGCATCGGCCGACGGTGAGCCCGCGGCTCGCATTGTCCTGCTCAAAGGTTTCGATGAGCGCGGCTTCGTCTTCTACTCGAACTATGAGAGTCCGAAGGGACGGGATCTCGCCCAGAACCCGCGCGCCGCGTTGACGTTTTACTGGCCGCATCTGGAGCGGCAGGTACGGATCTCAGGCGTGACCGAACGGATCAGCCGTGAGGAATCCCGGATCTATTTCAACAGCCGCCCAGTGGGGAGTCGGATCGGGGCAAGTCTTTCGCGACAGAGCGAGGCCATCAACGGTCGCGATCAGCTCGAAGAGGAGTTCAGGCGCCTCGAGGCTGAGTTTCGCGACAGCGCGATACCACTGCCCGAATATTGGGGGGGCTACCGCGTCGTCCCACGGTGGATCGAGTTCTGGCAGGGTAGACCGAGCCGGCTCCATGACCGGCTTCGCTATCGTCGAGACGATCCCGGCTGGATCATTGAGCGCCTGTCACCTTAGTCCCGGTCTCGTCCCGCTGTCAGTGGTTGCGCTGACCACCGCCCCCCGCCTTCCGACGCCGGCACGTAGAGCCGGGTGATGTAGTCGATGAGCATCCGGTGCGGGGCACTGGGCGGGGCCAGGGAGGGGATCGCTTCCTTCGTCCGGTGGGTCG